>DASXTP010000068.1:0-10770 GCA_036505355.1 Candidatus Eiseniibacteriota bacterium
CCCACGGAGTAGACGGCGGCTCATGCCGTCCCAGATCGGAGGGTCGACCATGGCCGAGGCCATCCGCGTTTCGAGCCCGCACGAGGTCACCCTCAAGCGTCAGATCGGGCTCTACGCCGCGACCGCCATCACGGTGGGCAACATCATCGGCTCGGGCATCTTCCGCTCGCCGCATTCGGTGGCCCAGCACCTCACCAGCTTTCCGGTGGTGATCTTCGCCTGGGTGCTGGGTGGAATCCTGTCGATCTGCGGCTCCCTGGTGCTCACCGAGCTGGCGGTGACCCATCCGAAGACCGGAGGCCTCTACGTCTTCATCCGTGAAAGCTTCGGCGACTCCTTGGGGTTCGTCTTTGGATGGGCAAACCTGTGGGTGATCAAGCCTACGGTGATCGCCTCGATCACCAGCGTGTTCGCGCTCTACTTCTGCCAAGTGCTCCACCTGGCCAAGAACGCCGAGTTCCCGGTCGGGGTCGCCGCGATCCTGCTGCTGACGTTCGTCAACTGGCTCGGGGTCAAGCAGGGTGCGGGGACCCAATCGCTGTTCACGACGCTCAAGGTGATCGGCATCGCCGGATTGTGTGTGGCGGCCTTCGCGCTGCCGACTGTTTTCCCCGCCTCCGCGGCGGCCGAGGCCGCGCCTCCGACGCAGACCTCGTTGCTGCAGGCCCTGGCCCTGGCGATGATCTCGATCCTGTTCGCCTACGACGGCTGGACCGATTCGACTTACGTCGCCGGCGAGATCGTCGAGCCCAAGCGCGTGATGCCGATCGCGATCGTCTGGGGCACTTGGCTGGTGGTGGCGGTCTACGTGCTGACCAACCTGGCCTACTTCCACGTCCTCGGCACCGACGGCGTGGGGCGCTACGAGGCGGTGGGCTCGGAGACCGTCCGACGGGTGCTGGGCGAGTGGGGCGCCCGCGCGCTCGCCGTGCTGGTCGCGGTCTCCACCTTTGGCACCACCAACGGCGCGATCCTCACCGGTCCTCGCGTGACCCAGGCGATGGCGGCCGACGGCCTGCTGTGGAAGCCGCTCGCCGGACTCGATCCGAAGCGTGGCACGCCGGCGCTCGCGCTGTGGATCCAGGCCGTGCTCTCCTGCCTGTGGCTCGGCATGGCGCGCGGCTTCGAGGACGTCTCGGGCTGGTTCGTGACCACCTCGTGGTTGTTCTACGGCCTCACCACCGCCGCGGTGTTCGTGTACCGGCGTCACGAGCGCCAAGGCCGGATCGGCGAGCCGACATACCGCACGCCGCTCTATCCGGTGACGCCGCTGGTCTTCATCCTGGTCACGGTGGCGATCATCGCCAGCGACCTGCACGACAGCGGCTGGCGCGCCGCGGCCGGGGTCGGGATCGCCGCCCTCGGGTTCCCAGTCTACTGGGCTTGGAAGGGTCGGGGTGCGCGCGCCTGAGACCGTGGCCGACGCGGGCTCGCCGTACCTGGCGCCCGAGTTCTACGACGCCGTCCACGCTTCGTACCGGGACGACGTCGACTTCTATCTCCGCGCTGCCCAGGCCGCGCGCGGCGCGGTGCTGGAGGCCGCCTGCGGGACCGGTCGCGTGCTGCTGCCGGCGCACGAGGCCGGCGTCGACATCGAGGGCTTCGACCGCGAGCCCAAGATGCTCGAGGCGCTGAAGCGTAAGGCGGCGGATCGGGGCCTCACGCCGCGCGTGTATGCGGCCGACCTGCGCGAGGTCTCGCTCTCGCGTCGCTACGCCCTCGTCACCATCCCGCTCCGCTCCTTCCAGCACCTCCTCACCACCGAGGATCAGCTCCAAGCTCTCGGCCGCCTGCGCGACCACCTCGAGCCCGGCGGGACGCTGCTGTTCAACCTCTTCTGCCCGAGCTGGGAGTTCATCCAGGAACACGACGGCAAGCCGCACCCGATCCGCGAGCTTCTTCATCCCCAGACCGGGCTGCCGGTCGCGCTCTACGACACGCGACGCTACGACCGCGTGAACCAGATCGTCTCGATCGAGCGCGAGGTGGTGGAATCGGACGCGCGCGGCTACGCCGCCCAGACGCAGCGCCATGCGTTCGCCCTGCGCTGGACGTTCCGCTTCGAGATGGAGCTGCTGCTCCAAGCCGCCGGGTTCGAGCGCTGGCAGGTGAGCGGGGGCTTCGACGGCCGTCCGTTCGGGAACGACAGCGACGAGATGGTGTGGACCGCCTGGAAGGCTTGACCCGATGACCGAAACCTTGCCTTCGCCCTACGAGGCCCCCGAGATCTACGATCTGGTGCTCGAGCCGTTTCGGGACGACCTGCCGTTCTGGCTGGAAGAGGCCCGGGCCGCGGGCGGGCCGGTGCTCGAGGTGGCGTGCGGCACCGGTCGCGTGCTGCTCCATCTGCTCGAGCATGGAGTGGACGCCGACGGCCTCGACCTCTGCCCGGCGATGCTCGAGCGCCTCGCGGGCAAGGCCCAGGCGCGGGGGCTTGAGGCGCGCGTCCAGCGCGCCGACATGCGAGAGTTCGCCGCACCGCGCCGCTACCGAAGGGTGTTCATCGCCTTCAACGGCTTCGCCCATTGCGAGACCATCGCCGACCAGCTCCGCTGCTTGCGGTGCTGCCGCGAGCACCTCGAGCCGGGGGGCGCAGTGGTGCTGCACATGTCCTACCCGGGCATGGCCTATTGGCTCGAGCCCGAAGGCGGTCGGGTGCTCGAGATGGAGGTCGCTCATCCCGTCACGGGACACCCGGTGCGGATGTACGACACGCGGCAGCGCGACCGGGCCGGCCAGCGCCAGCACTCGCTGACCGAGGTCGAGGAGCTGGATGCAGCGGGCCAGGTGATCCGCGTTCACCGCTTCGAGACCTCGCAGCGCTGGGTGTATCGCTTCGAGCTCGAGCTGTTGCTCCGCAACGCCGGCTTCTCCCGCTGGCAGGTGCTGGGAGGCTTCGACCGCCGCCCGCTCGAGCGCGACACCGACCAGCTGCTGGCCTTCGGCTGGAGGGATTGATGGAAGGCTCCGCACCCCGCTCGGCCTCCGGCGCCCAGCCCGACCGTGGCCTCACAGGCAGCCGTGCCCGCGGGTCCCAAGCCCCCGATGGACGCCGCTTCCTCGATCCCGCGGTGGTCGCCAAGCTGTCCCATCTCGACGTGCGAGCCCGATTGGTGGTGGAGGGCTTCATCGCCGGCATGCACCGCAGTCCCTTCCACGGCTTCAGCGTGGAGTTCGCCGAGCACCGACCCTACATGCCGGGCGATCCGCTCAAGAACCTCGACTGGAAGGTGTGGGCACGCAGCGACCGGCTGCTGGTCAAGCAGTTCACCGAGGAGACCAACCTGCGGTGCCACCTGTTGGTGGACCTCTCCGGCTCGATGGCGTTCCGCTCGCCGCGCGCCGCGATGAGCAAGCTCGAGTACGCGCAGTCGCTCTCGGCGGCACTCGCCTACCTGATGCTCCAGCAGCAGGACGCCGTCGGCACCCTGCTGTTCGCCGACCGCCCGTTGCGCTACATCCCGCCGCGGGCGGTTCGGTCGCACTTGGACGTGATCTTGAGGACCCTCACGGCGCTCGAACCGCAGGGCTTGACCCGGCTGGGGCCCGCCCTCCACGAGCTGGCGGAGCGGATCAAACGTCGCGGGCTCGTCATCCTGTGCTCGGACTTGATGGACGCGCCGGCGGAGGTGCTACTCGGCCTCCAGCACTTCCGCCATCGCCACCACGAGGTCGTTGTGTTCCACATCCTCGATCCCGACGAGATCGATTTCCCCTACACCGATACCGCGACCTTCGTCGACATGGAGAGCGGCGCGCGGCTCACCACCGAACCGTGGGAGATCGTGCGCAGCTACCGCGCTCGCCTCAAGGCCTGGAGCGCCCAGTACGCCCGGGTCTGCCGGGAGAACCTGATCGACTACGTGAGGCTCGACACCCGCACGCCCTTCGACCAGGCGCTGCTCGCCTACCTGGAGAAGCGCGCCAGGCTGCTGTGATGCTGCGCCTCGCGGCGATCCTCGCCATGACGGCCGGCGTGCTCGGCTGGTTCGGCTACCTCCGGCTGGTCGGCAAGGGCCCGTTCGTGCCGCCCGCGGCACGTCATCTGCGCGCGATGAAGGATCGGCTCACAGCACCCGATTCGCTCACCGCCGTCGATTTCGCCTGGATGACGGCCTTGCCGCGACTCCAGACGCCGGCCGAGTACGCGCCGCTCGAGCGGCGCGCCGTCTCACTCGAGGCCTACGTCGAGACCTTCTTCCGCCAGTCTGATGGCGACTTCCACCTCGAGCTGGTGGCGCACGATCCCGGCAACCATCCGCAGCATCCCCGCCACGTCTCGGCCGAGATCACGCCCCAGTGGCACCGCGGCTCGAGCGGCTGGCGCTACGAGCGGCTGGCGGCCGCGCTTCGCCCGATCAAAGACCAGGGCGGCCCATGGGATACGGCGCCGCGGCGAGTGCGGCTCTCCGGCTGGTTGCTGTACGACTACGAGTACGAAGATCTCCCGCCACGCCGCCTCACCAACTGGGAGATCCATCCGGTGACCCGGATCGAGGTCTGGGATGATTCCCTGGTCGCCTATCGGGAGTTTCCGCGTTGAGCTTCTTGAACCCGCTCTTTCTGTTCGGCCTGGCGGCGGCGGCGGTCCCGATCGTCATCCATCTGTTCACCCGCAAGCGACCGCGCGAGATCCTCTTTCCCTCGATCGAGTTCCTCACCGAGGTCAACCAGAGCGAGATCCGCAGACTCAAGCTCAAGCAGTGGCTGTTGCTCCTGCTGCGGACGCTGGCCGTGGTATCGCTGGCACTGGCCATGAGTCGGCCGGCGGTTCGGGCGAGCGCCGGGCTCAAGGGCGGGGCGGCGACAACGGTGGTGGCCCTGGTGGATCAGAGCGGCAGCATGGGGGCAACGACCCCCACCGGGACCGTGGAGGCCGACGCCCAGCGCGTGATCGAGGATCTGCTCTCGACCCTGGGGCCGCAGGACGAGCTTCAGCTCGTGCCGTACGACGAGGGACCGCACCCGGTCACCGAAAGGCCGTCGGCGGACGTGCCGCGGCTGCGGGCGGTCGTGCAGGCGCTCGAGCCCGGAGCGCGCCGAACTAACCACCGGCGCGCGCTCGTCTTCGCCGCCCAGGCGCTGGCCCGGAGCCACGCGCTCAATCGGGAGCTGTTCTGGATCTCGGACTTCCAGGCCGACGGCTTCGATGGGGAAGCGGGCTCCGTGGGGACCGCGGCGCCCAGCCCGGGGCCAGCGGTCGGCGTCGCGGCCCCGGAGGGCCCCTGGGATCAGGCGCGTATCTACCTGGTGCCGCTCGCTCCCCAGCGGCGCCCCAACGTCGGCCTCTCGGATGCCGCGCTGGCACCCTCCGAGAGCGGATCGGCGCTCACGGTCGCCGCGGTCGCCCGCGGAGCACGTCCCGGCGATCTGGCGGTGGAGGTGCGCGACTCGGAAGGCAACGCCGAGCTGGGGCGTGGCTTCCTTGCCTTGCCGGAGGAGGGCGAGGTCTCCACCTTGGTGCCGCTTTCGCGACTCCCCGAGCAAGGCGGCAGCGCCGGGATTCCCGACGACTTGCTCCTGCTCGACAACCACCGCCGCTTCGCGGCCGGCCGCGCCGGCACGCTGCGCGTCCTGCTCAGGGAGGAAGGTCCCGCCTCGGCCCTGCGGCTCGCGCTCGAAGCCGGCTCGCCCGCCTCGGGGCTCGCCGTCGAGACCGTGGCCGGCGCCGTGCTGCCGGCACGGATCGCCGAGGCCGACGTCGTGGTGCTCCACGATCTCGAGCGTCTGGGATCGACCGAGCTTCAGGCGGTGCTGGACTTCTACCGCGGCGGCGGCGGATTGCTGGTGGTGGTCGGACGCCGCGCCGATGCCGGCTTCTGGAACGGCGCGCTGCTGGGTGAGCTTGGCGCGGGTCGGCTCGGTGCCCTGGATGCCGCCCCCGCCGGCGCGACTTGGCGACTCAAGCGTGTGGTTGCCGGCCACCCGGTGCTGGCTGGGTTCCCGGCTCGGCCCGGAGAAGCGCTCTCCACGGCGCAGTTCCAGGCCGCCTGGCGGCTCTCACCCGGATCCGGATCGCGCGTGCTGCTCGAGCTCGACCGGGCCCATCCGGCGCTCGTAGAAGCTCCCCACGCGCTGGTGTTCACGATCCCGCTCGATCCGGGATCTTCGGATTTTCCGGTGAGCGGCGCCTATCTGCCCCTACTGCATCAGGCGGTCAAGGTGCTGGGACGCGGTACCGCGGCCGCTTCGCTCGCCCCCGGCCAGCGCTACAGTGCCCCGGCTGGGACCGGCGTGTGGCGGATCGAGGACGAGCACGGCCGCGACGTGCCGGCCGAGCTGGTGGCGGCCGCCGGCGTCACCCGGCTCACATCAGAGCCGCTCGAGCATCCGGGGCTCTATCGGGTGCAGCGCGGCGGGGTCTTGCGCGCCACCTTCGCCGTCAACCCCGATCCCCGCGAGTCGGACCTCACCGCCGTTTCCGAGGCCACCTTGGTACACGCCTTCCCGCCGGGCCGGGCTCAGGTCCTCAGGCCTGGCGTCGATCTCGCCCGCCGCGTCCGTGAGGCGCGCTTCGGTCGCGAGCTATGGGCGTGGTTCGTGGCGGCCGCACTGGTGCTGGTTGCCGCTGAGACGGTGATCGCGCGCTGGGGGATGCCGAGCCGTGTGGAGGCGTAGGCCTCGCTGCGCCGTGCCGCGTGTTTGCCTACCTCCCATCCTCAGAACCCACGAAACCCCATGGTCGTCATAGAGGCGGGGGATGCATATCCCCGTCGTCCGTCTACCCGGATCAGCACACGATTGAGCCTGGTGGTGAGCCTTCCGTCCGAAGCTCGCTCTACTCGCACGACTGCCGACAAGATCTCGATCTTGCTGGTCGCCCCCACGACCAACCTATCGGGAACCTTGCTTCCCGCAGTCGGGAAGAGATCGACGGTGACTCGTTCTGGTGGTTGCTCTGCGCGCGGGCAATAGGCAGATAACTCGTCGACCAATTCCCTTTCCAGAAGGTCTCCTTCCTTCGCGTCAGCCGGGAGAATCGGCTCGAATACGATCTCGGCACCGCGGACTCGCGCACGACCTGGCATCGGATACTCGATACAGCCCTCGGTCACTACGATCCCGATCGGGTCATCCTTCGCCGGATCCCAGGCAAAACGCGTCCAACCGCTTCGCGCTACAGCTCCCGAGTTTCCGAGGAAGACATAGCGCATCTCCTCACAATCACCAGCCGGCTCGCATCCCCACCCCCAGGCGTCCATCCGGATCACCAGGCCCTTTTGCCAGGGCGCTCCCTCCGCGGCAAGGCCGTCGCAACAGAAACCGAATTCATCCCCCGACACCTGGTCGCGGAACTTGATCTGCCCGGCCGAATTCTCGATCCAGCACTCGAGGTACTTGCGCCCGATGGAGACCGTATCGTCGACCCCATGAAGGCCGCACAGGAGGTGGATCCTTTTCGTTGGTTCCCACCTGGCTCGAACGAATAGCGAATCTTTTCGGAACTTGCCGCGCCAGGTCGGGATCCGGGAGACTAGCGGCACAGCGTACAATCGTTGAATTCCACCCGGCTCGTTCGGTTCGTCTGAACCACGACGTCTTGCTGGACGAAGGGCGGCGGCGGGCCCGGGGTGTTGATCCCGTAGGCACGGACCACGTGGTCACCCGCGGGCACCATGAAAACGGCCAAGCCGTCCTGATCCGTGAGTCGGGTCTGGGACGTTTCTATGACTTCGATCTTCTTGCCAGGTGCGGGACCGCCCCCGTTCTCGGAAACGTAGACCACCAATCGGCCCGTGGGGGCGGTCGGGGAATGACCGCAAGACAAGAGAGCGAGAACGCAACAAGCGCCGCAGACCTTGCGAACCGCGAAGGTTCCGAAACCGCGGGAACTCATGATTCACCTCGAGCCCGATCCTTTTCCGCCTCGGTCGCCCGAGTACCCCATGCTTCGGGCGAGAACCAGCATGCGGCGGGTCGAGTGGACCGTCAACCTCTAGATCATGCGAGCGCCGCGGGCCCGATCAGGCGAGGCTTTCACTTCCGGAGCAGGTGCAGGATGCTCCGCCACGAGGGCTCGGCCCGGATCACCGTCACGACGTGCAGGTATCCGCGAGACCCTTCCCCCAAGAGCTGGGACTCGATCGACGCCGCGCGGCGTAGCTCGTCGAAGGTCGTCGGATAGATGTCGCCATTGACCGTGTCGATGGCGAGGCACGGCACGGTGCCGAGGTCCTCGGACCCGGTCGACCAGGTGTCCTGGTTGCGGCGGATATAGACGTCGCTGGCGCGGAAACCCTCCACCGTGATCTGGAGCCTGAAGGCATCGGGGAGCGTTCGGAGATCCAGGCGGCAAGGCGTCAGGATGCTCGCGCCTCCCTCGGGCTGGATCGACGCGTTCGCTGGGGCCTTCCATTCCGCTTTGGCCTGGTCGACATCGGACATGACCGACATCACGGCGCAGCCGCTCGACAAGAGCCCTAGCACAGCGGCCAGAGCCACGATGGACGCCTTGCTCATGGCCAAGCCGCAGCTACGGCTCCGAGCCCAACAACACGAAGGCCGCCCAGGCCGCCGGTGCGGCGTGGCGAGATTGCGCCCGCCACGTTCCCACGCCGCGCGCGGCGCCACCGAGAGAGTCCGCTTCGGTTGCGGAAGCTTCGAGAGATTGGTCTCCATCGGGCCGAGTGACCTCGGCTTCTTCGCCGCCACGCGCTCCGGTCGCCAACGACGATTCCGGGCTCTTGGCCATGCCCCGCGACCCGGCCAGGAAGGCCAGCTTGGCGCCGCGCAATGCCGCGGCCGGCGAGGCGCCACGGCTCAAGCGAGCGTAGAACTCGCCCATGAAATCGCAGGTCGCGGCATCGTCCACCTTCCACAGGCTCACCACCAGGTTGCGGGCCCCCGCCAGCCGAAACGCGCGCGCCAGCCCGAGCAGACCCTCGCCGCGCTGCAGCGTGCCACGGCCGGTCTCGCAGGCCGAGAGCGTGGCAAGCTCCAAGTTCACGCTGCGCTCCATGACCTCGAAGCCCTGGACCAGCCCGTCATCGGGGGTGGCGCGGCCGCTCGGCCCGGGCGTGGGCGCCAGCACGATGCCCGAGAACTCGGGCCGACGGTCGTCGACGAACGCGTGGGCGGCGACATGCACGATGGGAGTGCGCGAAAGCTCGGCGAAGAAGCGGCTCTCGGTCGCCTGATCGCCGACATAGGTCCGCGCCCCGGGGAAGAGCCCGGGGAGTGCCAGCACCTCGCGCCGCGCGAACGGCAATGGCGTGAGCGCCGGCACCATGCCGCGCGGCGAGTCGAGACGCGCGAGCGCGGCGGGCGTCGCCTCCCCGCCGGGATCCCCGAACGCCACCAGCGGCGCTCGCTCTCGAGACCGTGCTGCCGTGCCGGCCGGGGCGGGCTGGAACAGCAGCGTCGCCGATAGGCCATAGACCACCTCGCTTTGCTCGATCAGGTAGCGACTCGCGCCGTTTTGCACCGGCGTGCGCAGCGCTTCGAACGGCAGGTAGTGAAGCGGCCCGTCGGGGAGCAGATAGAGCCGGCGCGGTGGCGCCTCGCCGAGGCGGCACGACCCCAGCAGGTCGTCGGCGAGAGCGGACCACGCCGGACTGTCGCCCGCCCGCGCGATCCGCACCTCTTCCAGCGCGCGACGCACCCGATGGCCCAACGAGTCTTCGTTCAGCGGCAGCTCGTGAACTTGGAGCCGATCGGTCCCCACGTCGAAGAGCACGCTGCCATCGGCGCCCACCATGTAGGCGATGACGCGGTCGTGGGGCCCGATCCGGCGACGCAGCTCGAGCAAGGAGATGGGCGGCGCCTGCCCGGTCTCGCGCGCGTAGCCGGGCGCTTCCCGCTGGAGCCTGCGACCCAGGGCCGCGCGGACCGCGCGGAGCGAATCCACTTGGCCCTCGACCCGCACCAGATTCGTGGGCCGCCTTGTCGCCGGCAACCCATACGCATAGAGGAGCGAGGCCTGCGTCTGATTGAGCGCCGACTCGACTCCCTCGGTCTCGCGCGCGAGCCGCGGCGGGATGCGATGCTGGGGCCGCGTTCCAGCGGCGGCGAGACGCCGCGCTTCACGGGCGCGGCTGCGTTCGAGTGTCGCCCAAGCCAAGGTTGTTTTCCCCTGGCGAGCGTAGCCGCGCGCGAGCCATACATAGGCGTCGTACCACTGGGCCTGGTAGGCGCCGCGCTCCTCGCTCGCTTTGACGGCCGACTGGACGCCTTCGAACCACTTGAGCCCAAGCTCGAGCGTCTCCGTACCCTCGCGGGGTCGCCCGGCGGCCACTTGGACGGCACCGAGCGTCAACCTCGCGTCGGCAATCAGCGCGGGGTTCGCCAGGGCCCGCGCGATGGCCAAGCTTCGCTGGCACAGTCGTTCCGCGCGATCGGGCTCGCCGGCACGCAGGTGGAACGCCCCCTGAAGCAGCAGGGCGCTCATGAGCTGCGTGGAGTCCGGGGACGGGGCCAGCAGAGCCACCGCACTGTCCAAGACCGTGATCGCCTCCGGCAGCCTCCCGAGCCGCGCCAGCGTCGCGGCCTCGATCTGCCCGACGCGCCACAAATAGCGCGGACCGACGTCGCGGCCCAGGCCCTTCGCCTCGCGGGCCGTCGCGAGCGCCGGCTCGAGGTCTCCGAGCGCGTAGAGCAACTCGGCCCTTTCGTTCAGCAACCTCACCTCGACCAGCTTCTGGTGGGCGTGGCGCGCCCCCCGTAGACCCTCCTCGATCAGCGCCTGCGCGCCGTCGAAGTCGCCGAGTCGCCGCTCGAGCTGCGCCAGATCGATCATGAACTCGGGCATGGTCCAGCGCTCGAGTTGCTCTT
>DASXTP010000069.1:0-17138 GCA_036505355.1 Candidatus Eiseniibacteriota bacterium
GCTTCGGGACTCGGCCGCTCCCGGGCCGGCGCTCGAGCCCCGGTTTCCGGCGACATCGTCGTCTCCCTCGACCGGATGGCAGAACAGGCGCGGCGGTTCCGCGTCGGACGCGGCCACGAGCTGGCGCGCCTGGTGATCCACGGCGCGCTCCACCTGGCGGGCCTCGACCATCACCGGGCCGCCGAGCGACGCCTCATGCGACGACGCGAGTCCCAAGTCTTGAAGGCCGGGCGCCGGGCGATCGTCGAGCTGGCCGGTCTCGATCGACGTCGCCGGTCGTAAGTCCCACGGGCCGCCAAGGCTCGCGGCTCCTTCGATTTGACCTCCGCGCGGACATCGAGGAGTCTGCGTACCGAGGACCCTGGAGCCATGCCCTATTCCGAGATCGATCCTGCCCGGAGCAAGCGTGTGTTGGGCGCCCTGCGCAACTACCTCTTCACCGGCTTGCTGGTGCTGGCGCCCACCGCCCTCACCCTGTGGGTGTTCTTCCGGTTGTTGAACTGGGTGGACAACCTGCTGGGCCGGTACTTCCGCTTCCCCGCTCTCGATTACCATCGCATTCCGGGCATCGGTCTGGTCGCCACCCTGCTGCTGCTGGTGCTGGTGGGTTGGATGGCGTCGTGGATCGGCGCGCGCTCCCTGTTCGCGATGTGGGATGGATTGTTGACCCGCATTCCGGGCATCGGTATCTTGTACGGCTCGACCAAGTCGTTGGGAGAGGCTTTCCTGTCCAAGAACAAGGAAGCCTTCAAGCAAGTCGTTCTGGTGCAATGGCCTCACCCCGACATGTGGCGTGTGGGCTTCGTGACCGGCCCGCCCAGCGCCGAGGTCCGCTCGCACTTCCGCGAGGACATCGAGGTCGTCTTCGTCCCGCACACGCCGAACCCGGCGTCCGGCTTCGTGCACTACGTGCCCAAGACCTCGATCATCTACCTCGACTGGCCGATCGAGGATGGCCTCAAGGTCGTGGTATCGGGTGGGGTCGTGCAGCCGCAGGATCACCGGCTCGCGCGCCACGCCCCCTCGGGGACCGTGGGCCCGGCCGCGCACCCGAGCAAAGGCGGCGCGGCGCTCCGAGGCCCCCTGAGAGGGTCGTGATGGCGCTGTCGCGCTGCGAAGGCATCGTGCTCAAGACCTACGCGCTGGGCGATACCAGCCGGATCGTGGTCGCCTACACTCGGGAGCATGGCCTGCTCAAGCTGGTGGCCAAGGGCGCGCGCAAGAGCCCGAGCCGGTTCGGATTCGCGCTCGAGCCGCTCTCCCGCTCCCGGTTCGTGATCTACCACAAGCCCGATCGGGACCTGCACCTGGTCTCCCAAGCCGACACGTTGACGGCCACCGGCTCCGAGCTCTCGGACCTGATTCGACTGGCCCACGCCGAGGCGGCGCTCGAGCTGATCGATCGGCTGGTGTGGGGCGAAGAGCCGCACGCGGAGTTGTTCGACCTCTTGGTGGCCGCGCTGGATGGCGTTACACGGGCGTCGTTGGCGGCCCTGCCGGCCATCACCATCGCGTTCCAGGTTCAGGTGGCGAGCCTGCTCGGCTACCGGCCACGGCTCGACGCCTGCGCCCACTGCGGCGGGACGCTCTCGCCGCGGCGGATCTTCTCGCCGGCGCGAGGTGGCTTGTTGTGCGAGCCCTGCGCGAGCAGTGAGGCTGGCGCGGTGCTGCTCACGGCCGACGCGCTGGCCGGGCTCTCCCTGCTACTCACCCGCCCGATCGCCGAGGCCGGACAGTTCCTCGAGGTCCCGCGGGCCGGGGAGATCCTCAAGGTGGTCGAGGCCTTCCTCCGCCACCATTTCGAACGCTTCCAGGGTCTGCGGTCGCTCGAGTTGCTGCGCACCTTGGCGGCCTTCGAGCCCCCCGAGACCACTCCGTGTCGAGCGTGAAGCCCTCGCGTGGGCGATCGCGACGACGGGCTCCAGGCGATCAGCCAGGCGAGCGATCGCTCCAGGAGATGATGCTCGCGCTCGAGACCTTCTGGGCCGAGCGAGGCTGCGTGATCCAGCAGCCCTATCCCTCCGAAGTGGGAGCCGGCACCTTCAACCCGGCCACCTTCCTGCGCTCGCTGGGCCCGGAGCCGTGGCGGGTGGCCCATGTCGAGCCGTCGCGTCGCCCCAAGGACGGCCGCTATGGCGAGAATCCGCACCGCTTCCAGCAGTTCTACCAGTACCAGGTGCTGCTCAAGCCCTCGCCCGAGGACGTGGTCGAGGAGTACTTCGGCTCGCTCGCCGCCCTCGGGGTGGAGCCCCGCGAGCACGACCTGCGTCTGGTCGAGGACGACTGGGAGTCTCCGACCCTGGGCGCTGCGGGGCTGGGCTGGCAGGTGTGGATGGACGGCACCGAGATCTCGCAGTTCACCTACTTCCAGCAGGTCGGCGGGATCGAGGTGGTAGTGGTGTCGGCCGAGCTCACCTATGGACTGGACCGCATCGGGATGATGCTGCAAGCCAAGGACCGGGTGCAGGACCTGGTGTGGTCTCCCGAGCGCCGGGACCGGCGCGGCGGCGTCTTCGTGCCGGCCATCACCTGGGGCGACCTGTGGCTTCAGAACGAGAAAGAGTACTCGCGGTACAACTTCGAGGAGGCCGGGATCGAGGCGCACTTCGAGATGTTCAAGGTCTGGGAGCAGGAGGCGGACCGCCTGCTCGACCTGGGCCTGGTAAATCCCGGCTATGACTGCGTCATCAAGTGCTCCCACCTGTTCAACGTGCTGGACGCGCGCGGCGCGATCTCGGTGAGCGAGCGCGTCGGCTTCATCGCCCGGGTCCGAAAGCTGGCTCGCCGCGCCGCCCAAGGCTACGTCGAGCAGCGCGCGGCGCTCGGCTATCCGTTGCTCAAGGACCCAGAGGAGCGGGCTCGCTGGTTGCCGGCCGCGGAGCCTGCCCGGTGACCCAAGCCCGCCGGGGCACGTCGAGCGGTCGAGCCGTGTCTCGCTCTCAACCCGCCTCGACGGCCCGCCGCAGGGCAACCGGCGTCCGGCGAGGTGGTGCGGCCCCGCGGCCCAAGCGGGGAACCGATGCCCCACGTCGCCCGGCGGGCCGCGGCCCGCACCCGGCCGTGGGGGCCGCCGACCTGCTGTTCGAGATCGGCGTCGAGGAACTTCCCGCCTTGTACATTCCGCCGGTGCTCGAGCAGATCGAGCGCGTGGCGCGGGCGGGACTCGAGGACTTGCGGCTTCCGTTCGACGGACTCGAGACCTACGCGACGCCGCGCCGCCTCGCCGTGTTGGTGCGCTCGCTGACCGAACACCAGCCTAGCCACGAGGAGGTGGCCCAGGGGCCGGCGGCCCGGATCGCCTGGGATTCCGCGGGCGCACCTACCGCCGCGTTGATCGGCTTCTGCCGCGGCAAGGGCGTGGATCCTTCGAGCGTGCACCGTGTCCAAACGCCGAAGGGGGAGTACGTCGTGGTCACGATCCGTGACCCCGGAAAGCCCGCGATCGACGTGCTGCCCGCGTTGCTCGGGACCCTCACCGCCGGTCTTCAGTTTCCCAAGGCGATGCGCTGGCGGGTGGGAGACGAGGCGCGGTTCGCCCGCCCGGTGCGCTGGCTGGTGGCGCTGCTCGGCTCGCGGGTGGTGCCGGTCGAGGTGTTTGGTCTCAAGGCCGGGCGTCTCTCCCGCGGGCACCGCTTCCTTTCCGCCGGCCCGGTGGAAATCAAGAGCGCCGCTCAATACGTCGAGACCCTGAGAAAAGCCCGAGTGATGGTCGATCAGCGTGAACGAAAGGCAGCGATCGAGAGTGATCTGATGAAGGTCGCGCTCCCTGGCGTCCCCGAACCGGATGAGGACCTTGTCGGGATCAACGTCTTTCTCGTCGAGTGGCCTTACGTCTTCAAAGGTGTACTTCCTGATTTTGGCGCGTTACCAAACGAAGTGATCATCAAGGCGCTCAGGGAGCACCAAAGGTGTTTTGCGGTGGCAATGGACGTGGTCTCAGGATCCCTCAAGCACGAGTTCCTCGCCGTACGGAACGGCGACGCTCACGGCATTGAACACGTCCGGAAAGGCAACGCAAGTGTGCTGGCAGCACGACTAGCGGATGCCCACTTCTATTGGAATACCGACCTCAAGCGAACCCTGGACCAACAGGTGGAAGCTTTGCGTGGCGTCGTCTGGCTCGAAGGCCTCGGAACGCTCAGGGACAAGGCGGAACGTCTCCAGTCCCTCGGGGCCTGCCTGGCCGCCCGATTGTGCCCCGACGAAGCAGAAACGGTCTCGAGGGCCGCGCTTCTCTGCAAGACCGATCTGGTCTCCGAAATGATTGGCAGTGGTAAGGAGTACGCGAGCCTCGAAGGAATCATCGGCGCCTACTATGCCAAGGAGGCCGGAGAGAGCGAGTCCGTCTGGCGGGCGATCTACGAGCACTACCGGCCTCAGGGCAGGGATGACAACCTCCCCGACACCCATGCCGCCACGATTCTGTCGATAGCCGACAAGCTCGACCATGTCGCGGGCGCCTTCGTCTCCGGCAGGGTACCGAGCGGGAGCGAAGATCCGTACGGCGTGCGTCGCGCCGGGAACGGCGTGGTGCGGATCCTGGTCGAGCAGTCCCGCCACCTCGACTTGCGGGACGCGACCCTGGAGGCGACGAGGCCATTTTTTGTCGCCGATCCCGACTTGCCCCAGGCGGAAATCATGAAGAAGCTGGGCGAGTTCTGGCGCAGCCGCGTCGAGGCAGCGCTCGAGGAGCGCGGCATCCCCTACGATCTGTGCGATGCCGCGCTCGAGGCGCAAGTACAGCTCGACGGGTCGAATCGCCCGCGGCCGGGCTGGATCGATCCGGGCGACTGCCTGAAGCGCGCCCGCGTGCTGACGGAGTTCCGGGACGACCGGCGCTTTCGCCCGCTGGTGATCTTGTTCAAGCGGGTCGGCAACATCCTCAAGGCCGCGACCGAGCCGCTGCCGACCTCGCTCGATCGCGACCGTCTTGGCGAGGCCGCCGAGCGCACGTTGCTCGATGCCCTCGAGCAGGCGCGCGATCGCACTGCGGCGTTGTGGCAGCGGCGAGCCTACGGCGAGATCCTGCCGGTGCTGCTGGAGATGGAGCAGGCAATTCACGGTTTTTTCGACCGTGTGCTGGTGAACGTGGACGACACGCCCATCCGGCTCAACCGCCTGCGGCTGCTGGCGGAAGTGCGGGAGCTGTTCTCGCGCGGCTGGGATCTATCGAAGGTCGTGGTGGAAGGCGAGCGGGGCTGACAGGGGTTCCAAACCGAAGCGAGGGAGAGCATGGCGTTCAGGGAGAAGGCCGAGATCATCGACGCCGATGGCTTGCGGAGGATCATCACCCGCATCGCCCACGAGATCGTGGAGCGCAACAAGGGCGTGGACGACCTGGTTCTGATCGGGATCCGCCGCCGGGGCGTGCCGTTGGCCTCGCGCGTCGCCCGGAAGATTGCCGAGTTCGAGGGCAAGGCGCCGGCCGAGGGGAGCCTGGACGTCACCCTGTACCGGGACGACCTCTCGGCCGTGGGCCACCAGCCGGCGGTCGGGCCGACGACCGAGATCCCGGTGGACATCGGCGGCAAGGTGGCGGTGCTGGTGGACGACGTGCTCTACACCGGCCGCACCGTTCGCGCCGCGATGGACGCGCTGATCGACTTCGGGCGCCCGCGGTCGATCCAGCTCGCGGTGGTGGTCGACCGCGGACATCGCGAGCTGCCGATCCGCGCCGATTTCGTGGGCAAGAACGTGCCCACCTCGAAGAAGGAGATCATCGGCGTGAGGCTGACCGAGCTGGACGGCGTCGATAGCGTGGTGATCGAGGAGGACGTCGTCGAGTAGCGTTCTGGTGGAGGATGCGTACAAAGGCCGGTGAGCGCGCGCTGCCTGGCACGCCACAACACCAACCTTGATCCCGCTCGGGACGATTGCATGGCATCCCCGGCACACTCCTGAAAGCCTCCCGCAGCCAAGGCCGGCCCCATGTCCGCAACGGATGCCCATGGAGGCCGCGCGTCGAGCAGGATGTCATCGCCCATCCGGCACCTTCACGGAGGCCACGGCATGACTCCCACGGCGGCAGCGATCGCCCGGGCAGACGCCAACCGATTCCGTCTCACCCGCTTCATGGCACTCGCTCTTCTCGCATCGGTCCGCCGCCGGTAGGGGCCAACCAGGCTCCCACCGTCGTCGTGGATCCGACCGCGCCGAACCGTATCGCGATCGGCTGGCGGCAGTTCGACAACGTTGCCAGGCTCCGGGAGCTGACGTAAAGCTGAAGTTGGCCGGCCGTCTGACGAACGGACGTCTGTTCGAAGCAGAAGACTGCCTCGCGATCGGGCCGGGTGCGAAAGGTGCTTCGGCTGCCGCGGCCCGTGGGGGTGTGCGGCCCGGCCCTGGCGAGGCCGCGAACCCCGCTGCAGCTCTCGGGACGACCGGCGGACTCTCCAGGCGGTTCGCCGTGCTCATGCCGCGCCCCAACCCGTTGCCACCCGCCTCGAGAGTCGCTACGAAACCCCAGCGGGAGGTCGGCTCTGGGCGACCGTCCACGATCTGCTCGGGCGTCGCGTCCGGTCTCTGCTCGAGGGCATCGAGCGAGGCCCCGGCGCGCACGAGCTGCTCTGGGACGGCACGGACGAGAGCGGCGGCCGTGCCGGCACTGGCCTTTACCTGATCCGATTCCGCTTCCAAGCCCGCGGGCCCAGCGCCGTGACCGAGGAGCGCACCGTGCGCGCGGTGCTCCAACGGTAAGTTGCCCTTCAATCGTCGGGGCTCAAGGGTTGCCCGTCGGACCGTTCTCGCTGAATTCGGCGAGCCTCGCGAAGATCGGCGAGTGGTGTGCGTCACGTGATGAAAGCCACTCCAGGCCACGCTGCAGCCACCCTCTCGCAAATTGTGGCGAGTGCCAGGCAGCCCGGTTGACGCCGGTGGGTCGGGATGTCCGAGCCAATTCCTTTCCTGGACAATGACTTGCGTCCCAGCTTCACGAGTGCGCGATTTGGCACAACCCCTGCTTAGGCATTTCGAGGTCAGACCCGCCGTCCGCGGACGGGCCTTGGAATACGGAGGAACTGATGTCCCCTGAGGGTGGTGGAGGCACGCGGGTTGATGGAATCGCAGCCGAAGGAACCCCCGTCCCAGGGACGCCCGGGATCCCCGACACCCTGGAACGGCTGGAAGAGGTCCGCGCGAAGATCTTGCCCGCAGCCTCGGTGGAGTCTGTGGCGCCGGCTCTGCTCGCGGTGATGGCGGACTTCGCCCGTGCTTCGCGGGCCTCCCTGATGATGACCGATCCGGCGTCCGGCCGCCTTCGCATCGTGGCGGCGGTGGGGCTTCCTGCGCACGTGGTCGGCCAGGTCCTCCAGCCCGCCCGGCGCCGGATCTCCGATTGGGTGTTCCGCGAGAAACGCTCGCTGGTCCTGAACGGCGAGGTCCACGACGAGCGCTTCGAGAGCAGCGCCGCCGGGGAAGCGATCGAATCGGCCCTGTCGGTTCCCTTGGTCTGTGCCGCGGCGCCGATTGGGGTCGTCAACTTGGCCCGTGGTGCGCCGGGGGCGTTGTTCGGTGCGGACGAGATCGCCGCCGTCGAGCGACTGACACGACCGGTGGCCGAGACCTTGGAACGTCTGCAGGAGCTGTTGCTCGCCGAGCACGGTCGGTCCGCCTTGTTTGCGGCGGTGGGGTCGTCGCGCACCGAGCCGCTGCGGATCGAGGTCCTCCCGGCGCGGAACTACCAGATGGCGGTGGCCCGAGCCGTGAGCCCGTCGGTATCGGGCGATTTCCTCGAGCGCGTCCACCACGCCGAGGGTGCGCAAAGCCTCCTGGCTGCCGATGTGGCGGCGGAAGGTCCGCTGGCGGTAGGCGACGCGGGGCTGGTACGGGGTCTGTTCGTGGCCCTGTCGGAGTCGGTGCGGCTGCCGGCCCGGGTCGCGGCCTCGGTCGGGCGCGCGATACACGGACGACTGGGACCGGGCCGACCGGTGGCCGCCTGGCTCGCCCACCTGTCGTCCAACGGGGGACTTGCCTCCTGCGCCGCTGGTTACCCGGGGCCGCTCTGGATCCCGGTCGAGGGCGGCAGCCCGAGGCCGCTCGATACAGGCGGGCCGGCGCTCGGGGTGGCTGCGGAAACCTCCTATGAGCAGGAGACCATCCGGATGCTCCCCGGGGACCTGGTGATCGCCGCCAGCGACGCCGTACTGGGCGCGAGCGATGCCGCCGGCGAGTCGTTCGGCCTCGATCGGTTGTCCGAGCTGGCCGCCGACCATCGACGCCAGCCCCCTGAGCAGTTGGCCGACACTCTCTGTCGAGCGGCGCTGAGCCATGCGAGTGGGCGCTGGCCCGCCGACGATTTCATGGTTTTCGTCCTACGGTTCGCGCGCGAGCCCTAGGCCCAGGTTCTTCCCGGAGCATCTTCCCGGAGCGATCTTGCAAAGCGGGTGGACATCGGGTACATTGCGCACGTTACCGCCTTCGTAGACGTCCTTTAACGCGGCCCCGCGAGGCCGCGAAGGGAGGTTGGACGATGCAGGCCACGACTGCCGAGACTCTCGCGCCCAAGGGCGCGGGATTTTTTTTGCCCCGGAACGAACGGCACCTGCTGGGGCTCGAGGGGATCCCCCGCGCGGAGCTGCTCGACCTGTTGGAGGATTCCCAGCGCCATCGGGCGATGCTCGACCGGCCCGGCGCCCCGACCCGGGAACTCGAGGGCGTAACGGTCTGCAACGCGTTTTTCGAGAGCTCCACCCGCACCCGGGTCTCGTTCGAGCTGGCCGAGAAGCGGCTCTCGGCGATCTCGGTTTCGTTCGCCTCGGCCGAATCCTCGACTCGCAAAGGCGAAACGCTGCTCGATACGCTCCAGGTGATCCAGGCCATGAAGGTGGACCTGGTGGTCGTGCGTCATCCCTCCTCGGGCGCGGCCGCCTTCCTGGCCCGTCACCTGGAGGCCGGAGTGATCAACGCGGGGGACGGGCAGCACGAGCACCCGACCCAGGGCCTGCTCGATCTCCTGACGCTGAAGCAGGCATGGGGCGGACGGTTCGAGGGCCGTCGCATCGCGATCGTGGGCGACATCGCCCACTCGCGCGTGGCGCGCTCGGCCATCTTCGGGCTCGGGTGCCTGGGGACGGCGGTCACCGTGGCCGGACCCGCGTCCTTGATGCCGCGCGAGATCGAGCGCATGGGCGTGAGCGTGGCGTCCACCGTGGAGCAGGCGATGCAGGGCGCCGACGCCGTGATGGCGCTCCGGCTGCAGCACGAGCGCATGGAGCAGGGCCTGCTCGCCTCGCTCTCGGAGTACTCGCGGGCATGGGGCGTCGACGCGCGGCGCGTGCGCTTGATGAAACCGGACGCCGTGGTCATGCATCCGGGGCCGATCAACCGCGGCGTGGAGCTGTCGCCCGACGTGGCCGACGGACCCCACTCGGTGGTCCTGGCCCAGGTGACGAACGGCGTGGCGGTGCGGTGCGCGGTGCTGAAGCACTGCGCCGCCGCAAGGCAGGAGCTGCCATGAGTCTGCGCACCGTGATCCACGACGCCCGCCATTGGCGCACCGGTGATCGGATCGACGTGACGATCGAAAACGGGCAGATCGTGGCGGTCGATCGCCGGGACGGTGAGCGTGCCGGGGAGCGGCCACCGCGACCAGGGCAGGTGGGTCGGGTGGCTCTGCGGGGGCCCGGCGAGACCTCGGGCTCCGCTCCGTCGCCCGAAGCTCGGGCGCCCTCCGGGCTGCCCGCATCGGGCGTGACCGTCCTTGACGCCGGCGGCGCCGTGCTCGCGCCGGGTCTCGTGGATCCCCATGTCCACCTGCGCGAGCCGGGCCAGTCGTCCAAGGAGACGATCGAGACCGGCACGCGAGCGGCCGCAGCAGGGGGTTTCACGGCGGTGGCCTGCATGCCCAATACCCAGCCGGTGATGGACAACCCGGGCTGGATCGCCTGGCTGCTGGCCCGGGCCCGGACGACGCACTGCCGGGTGCACCCGATCGCCGCGGTCACGCTGGGTCAGAAGGGCGAACAGCTCACGGAGTTCCTGGCCCTCGAGGCGGCGGGCGCGGTGGCGCTCTCGGACGACGGACGCCCGATCGAGTCGGCGGAGGTGATGCGGCGCGCGCTCGAGTATGCGCGGCACACCCGGCTGCCGGTGATCGGCCACGAGGAAGACCTGGCGCTGCGCGGGCGCGGCCAGATGAACGAAGGTCCCACGGCCACGCGGCTCGGGTTGCGCGGCATCCCGAACGCGGCCGAGACCGTGATGGTGCGCCGCGACTGCGATCTGGTCGAGCTCACCGGCGGACGTGTCCACTTCGCTCACCTGTCCTGCGAGGGATCCTTCGCGGCGGTGCGCGAGGCCCGGCGGCGCGGCCCGGCGGTGACCGCCGAGACCTGTCCGCACTATTGGACGCTCACCGACGCGGCGGTGGGGGAGTACGACACCCACGCGAAGATGAACCCGCCGCTGCGCTCGGAGTGCGATCGGCAGGCCACGATCGCGGCCATCGTCGACGGCACGATCGACTGCTTCGCTTCGGACCACGCGCCGCACACACACGAGGAGAAGCGCCAGCCCTTCGACCAGGCGCCGTTTGGGATCGTGGGGCTCGAGACCGCGCTCGGGCTCACGATCTCCCAGCTCGTCCGGCCGGGATACCTGACGCTGGCCCGGGCCCTCGAGCTGTGGACCGAGGCCCCGCGCCGCGTCCTGAGCCTTCCCGAGGTCCGACTCGAGCCTTCGTGCCCGGCGGATCTCGTGCTGATCGACCCCGAGGCCGAGTGGACGGTGGAACCCAAGCGCTTCCACTCGCTCGGCCGCAACACGCCGTTTGCCGGGTGGACGCTGCGGGGCAAGGTGCTGGCCACCTGGTGCGGCGGCGCGCTCACTCACGCCGACCGCGATTTCGAAGCGGCTCGGACCGCGGAGGCGCGGTGGGCTCCGGTGGCGGAGAGTCGATGAGGCGGCCACCCGCGCTGCTGGCGCTCGAGGACGGCCGCGTGTTCCGCGGCGAATCCTTCGGCGCCCGCGCGGAGACCACCGGCGAGGTGGTGTTCAACACCGCCATGACCGGCTACCAGGAGGTGATGAGCGATCCGTCCTATTGCGGGCAGATCGTCACCTTCACCTATCCGTTGATCGGGAACTACGGCGTGAACGCCGAGGACTGGGAGAGCGACCGGGTCCGGGCCCAGGCGATGGTCTGTCGCGAGGTGTGCGAGCACCCCAGCAACTGGCGATCGTCCGGTCGCCTCGAGGACCTGCTCGAGCGCCACGACGTGCCGGGGATCTGTGGCATCGACACCCGCGCGCTGACGCGGCACCTGCGCGACCGCGGCGTGATGCGAGGCTGCCTCTCGGCGGCCGACCTCGATCCCGACTCGCTGGTCGAGAAGGCGCGACGCTCGCCGAGCATGCTGGGCCTCGCGCTGGCCGACCTCGTGACCTGCGCCGAGGCCTACTGGTGGACCGAGGCCGGAGCCTCGGAGTCGTCCGATCCGCGCGATGCGGGACGGCCGCTCGTCGTGGCCTACGACTTCGGGATCAAGCGCAACATCCTGCGACGGCTGCGCGCGGTGGGCGCTCGCGTGCGGGTGGTGCCCGCCCGCACCTCGGCGCGCGAGGTGCTGGCCATGGAGCCCGAAGGCGTGGTGCTCTCGAACGGCCCGGGTGACCCCGAGCCGCTCGACTTCGCGATCGCGGCCGCGCGCGAAGTCGCGCAGGCGGTCCCCACGTTGGGCATCTGCCTCGGCCACCAGCTGCTGGGGCTCGCCTTCGGCGGCCGGACCGGGAAGCTCAAGTTCGGGCATCGCGGAATCAACCATCCGGTGATCGACCGGCGCACCGGCGCGGTGGAGGTGACCTCGCAGAACCACGGGTTCTACGTCGACGTCGACTCGCTGCCGAAGGGCGAGTTCGAGCCCACCCACGTGAGCGGGAACGACCACACCCTGGAAGGCATGACGCACCGCAAGCTTCCGGTGCTCTCGTGCCAGTACCACCCCGAAGCGAGCCCCGGGCCGCACGACTCGCGCCCCTGGTTCAACGCGTTCGCCGATCTGCTGGCGCGGCGCGGGACGCGCGGCGTCGCGGTCCCAGTGGGGCTCTAGAACCCGATGCC
The DNA here is from genome assembly GCA_036505355.1 of Candidatus Eiseniibacteriota bacterium. GTDB lineage: Bacteria > Eisenbacteria > RBG-16-71-46 > RBG-16-71-46 > RBG-16-71-46 > WS-8. The sequence continues at coordinate 12,056 of DASXTP010000069.1, forward strand.
CGCCCGCCCGGATCTCAAAAAGGTGATGTTGATCGGTGCCGGTCCGATCGTGATCGGCCAGGCCTGCGAGTTCGACTACTCCGGCACGCAGGGGTGCCGCGCGCTCCGGTCGCTCGGGATCGAGGTGGTGCTGCTGAACTCGAATCCGGCCACCATCATGACCGACCCGGAATTCGCCGACCGCACCTACATCGAGCCACTGCTCCCCGAGATCGCCGAGCGCATCCTCGAGCGGGAGAAGCCCGATGCCCTGCTGCCCACCCTGGGCGGCCAGACTGCTTTGAACCTGGCGGTCCAACTCGCCCACAACGGAGCGCTCGAGCGTCACGGCGTGCGGCTCATTGGGGCCTCGCTCGCGGCGATCGAGACCGCCGAGGACCGGCAGCGCTTCAAGGAGGCCATGGAGTCGGCCGGGCTCTCGCTGCCGCGCAGCGGCTACGCGAGCAACGTCGCCGAGGCCGTCGCGCTGGGCGAGCAGCTCGGCTATCCGCTGGTGATCCGCTCCTCGTTCACGCTCGGCGGCCAGGGCTCGGGCCTGGTCCACAACATGCGCCAGCTGCGTGAGGTGGCGCGGCTCAGCCTGGCGGCGGCTCGCGCCGTGGACGGACCCGGCTCGGGGCGGCTCCTGATCGAGGAGTGTCTGGTCGGATGGAAGGAATTCGAGCTCGAGGTGATGCGCGATCGGGCGGACAACTGCGTGGTCGTGTGCTCGATCGAGAACTTCGATCCGATGGGGGTCCACACCGGGGACAGCATCACCGTGGCCCCCGCGCAGACGCTTTCCGATTCCTGCTACCAGGCGATGCGGGACGCGGCACTGCGGGTGATGCGGGTGATCCAGGTCGAAGCGGGGGGCTCGAACATCCAGTTCGCGGTGCATCCGGGCAGCGGCGAGATGCGGGTCATCGAGATGAACCCGCGGGTCTCCCGCTCCTCGGCCCTGGCGAGCAAGGCGACCGGCTTCCCGATCGCCAAGATCGCCACGCTGCTGGCAGCCGGGCTCACGCTGGACGAGATCTCCAACGACATCACCCAAAAGACTCCGGCATGCTTCGAGCCCGCCCTCGACTACTGCGTGGTCAAGATCCCGCGCTGGGCGTTCGAGAAGTTCCGCTCCGCCGATCCTCGGCTCGGCACGCGCATGAAGTCGGTGGGCGAGGTGATGGCCATCGGCCGCACCTTCCCGGAGGCCCTGCTCAAGGGCTGGCGGGCGCTCGAGACCGGAGACAGTCTGCTGCCCGACGCCGCTCCGCCGGCCGAGCGCGAGGCGCTGGAGCGATCGCTGCGCGAGCCGCACGCCGACCGGCTGCGCGACCTGTTCCGTGCGTTGGCGGCGGGCGAGACCCCGGAAACCCTGGCGGGATGGACCGGCATCGACCCCTGGTTCCTGCACCAGATCCAGCGCGTGGTGGACCTCGATCGAACCCTGATGGAGCGGGCGTCGCGCGACCCGGAGGCCCCGTGGCGCGAAGGCCTGGTGAGCGATGCCAAGCGCCTCGGCATCTCCGACCGGCACCTGGCCCACCGGCTGGCCCTTGCCGAGCCGGACGTGCGCCGCCGCCGCCAGGCGTTCGGGATCCGGCCGGTCATGAAGGCGGTCGACACCTGCGCCGCGGAGTTCGAAGCCGCCACGCCGTACTTCTATTCGACGTACGAAGAGGAGTCCGAAGTCCCGGCCAGCTCACGGCCTCGGGTGATGATCCTCGGCAGCGGTCCGAACCGCATCGGCCAAGGGCTGGAGTTCGACTACTGCTGCGTGCAGGCGGCCCTCGAGCTGAAGCAGCGCGGCTACGACGTGCTGATGGTCAACTCGAACCCCGAGACGGTCAGCACCGACTACGACGTCTCGAGCCGGCTCTACTTCGAGCCGCTCACGGCGGAGGACGTGCTCAACGTCGTCGAGGCCGAGCGACCGGCCGGCGTGATCGTCCAGCTCGGTGGCCAGACCCCGCTCAAGCTGGCGCGCGCGCTGCACGAGGCCGGCGTGACGTTGTGGGGGACTTCATTCGACGGACTCGACCTGGCCGAGAACCGGGAGCGCTTCCGGTCCCTGCTCGACCGGCTGGGTCTGCGTCAGCCCGAAAGCCTGAGCGCGGGCTCGAGGGAACGCGCGCTGCAGTCGGCCCACGCCCTGGGGTACCCGGTGCTGGTGCGACCGTCGTACGTGCTGGGAGGTCGCGGCATGCGCGTCGTCTATGACGAAGCGGAGCTCGACGAATGGCTCCGGCGCGAAGCCTTGATCTCTCCGGAGGAGCCGGTGCTGATCGACAAGTTCCTCGAAGGGGCGCTCGAGGTCGACGTGGACGCGGTGGCCGATGAGGAGACCGTGCTGGTGGGGGCGGTGATGGAGCACATCGAGGAAGCCGGCGTTCACTCGGGCGACTCGACCTGCGTGATCCCGCCCTTCACGCTGGGTGAGGATACGGTGGGCGAGGTGCGCCAGATCACCGAACGGCTGGCACGCGCCCTGGGCGTAAAGGGGTTGATCAACGTGCAGTTCGCCGTCCGGAATCAGCAGGTCTTCGTGCTCGAGGCCAATCCGCGCGCCTCGCGCACCGTGCCGTTCGTGAGCAAGGCGGTGGGCCTGCCGCTGGCCCGGCTCGCCGCCCGCGTCATGGCCGGCGAGCGCCTGGCCGACATCGCGCCCAAGGTGGCACCCGAGGCCGTGTTCGTCAGCGTCAAGAAGCCCGTGCTACCCTTCGGTCGCTTCCCCGGCGAGGACGCGCTGTTGGGCCCGGAGATGAAGTCGACCGGCGAGGTCATGGGTCGGGACCAGGATTTCGGGCGCGCCCTGGCCAAGGCCCATCTGGGCTCCGGCGAGCCGCTTCCCGGGGGGGGGACGGTCTTCCTGAGCCTGCGCGATGACGACAAGCGGGCCATCACCTTCATGGCGAAGAAGCTGGTGGAACTGGGGTATCAACTGGTGGCCACTCGAGGGACGGCTCGGTTCCTGAGACGAAACGGGGTCTCGTGCCGTGAGGTTTTCAAGGTCCACGAGGGCCGGCCCCACGCCGTGGACCTGATCGAGGCCGGGGAGATCCAGTTGGTCATCAACACGCCGCTCGGCCACGCATCGGGCTTCGACGAGAAAGCGATCCGCGAGCGTGCCGTGGCGTACGGCGTGCCGATCATCACCACCGTCGCGGGGGCGTTGGCGGCGGTTTCGGGGCTGGAGGCGCTGGCCCGCGGGCCGCTCGAGGTGACGGCGTTGCAGGAGATCACGTGAGCATGCAGCGGAAGCGATCGCGACCCTCGGGCGGATTTCTGACGTCGGCCGTGCTCTTGCCGCTTGCCCTGCTCGCCTCTTCCTGCGCCTATTACAACACCTACTACATGGCCAGGAAGTACTACGACCGGGCCACCGGCCGGCTGCCCTATGCGGTCGAGCAGACCGACCCGGCCACCGTGGCCAACTACGACAGGGCGATCGAGTACGCCAAGAAGGTGATCGCCAACTACCCCAAGGACAAGTGGGCCGACGACGCCTACCTGATGTGGGCGCGCGCGCTGCTCGGCAAGGACGACCCGCTGGAGACGGTCAACATGCTGCGCGACTTCCCCAGTCGCTACCCGAAGAGCTCGCTCAAGAACGAAGCGGTCTTCTACCTGGGGGTGGGAGCGAAGAAGGCCCGCAAGTACACCGAGGCATTGGAGGCGCTGGACGAGTTCCTGAAGCGGGCCCCCTCGAGCTCGCTGGCGCCATACGCGCATCTCGAGCGGGCCAGTGCCATGAGGGCGCTCGAGCGGCCCGGGGAAGCAGCCGCGGCGGCCTCCCAGGTGATCGAGCGTTTCCCCAAGAGCAAGCTGCGAGACCGGGCGCTCAACGCTCGCGCCGAGGCGTTGCTCGTCCATGGAGACCACGCGCGGGCGCGCCAGGACTTTCGGGCGCTGGGGACGCGCGCTCGAACCGACGAGGAGCGGTTCGGCTACTTGCTCAAGGAGGCCGACTGTTTGGAGGCGGCCCGCGACTATGGCGGGGAGCTGGGCTTGCTCCGGGACGCCCTCTCCCACGAGCTGGAGCCGTCCGTGGCGGACAGCGGGCGTGCCACGACCTACGCGGCACCGACGTCTTCCGGCCAACGCTATGCACGCCTGTTGCTGAAGATCGGCACGGTACACCTGCTCGAAGGACGCCGGGATGACGCCCTGTCGGCCTATCGCCATGTGATCTCGAGCTTCCCCCGCACCCTCTTGGGTGCCGAGGCGCAATACCGGGTGGCCTACCTGTACGAAACGCTGGCCGACGACTTCGAAAGGGCCCGCGTGGAATACGGGAGGGTCAAGGACGTGTTTCCAGCGTCCCCGTTCGCGACCCAGGCGGCGGAACGTCTGGTGAGCCTCGAGCGCCTGGCGCAGTATCGTGGTGCTGGAGTGGATTCGGTCGGCAAGAAAGTCGAAGCCGGGTTCATGCTCGCCGAGCTCTATCTGTTCCAGCTCGAGAAGCCCGATCGGGCGATCCAGGAGTACCGCATGATCGCTCGGGCGCACGCCGGGACTCCCTACGCGGCCAAGGCCATGAACGCCGAGGCCTGGGTCCTGCGCCACCGGTTCGACCGCGCCTCGGAGGCCGATTCCGTCCTGTGGGCCGTGGTGCATCAATATCCGGCCACCGAGGCCCAGCTCGACGCCCGTGACTATCTGGAGTTCGCCGGAAAGGTCGTGCCCCCGGAGCTGATCAAGCTTCCCGAGCGGTTGCTGGCGCGCTCGGACCCGGCGCCACCTCTCACCCAACCCCCTCCCTCCCCGCGGCTGGGCAATGCGGTGGTTTCGACCCCCGACTCGCTCGCCCGCCTGGGGCCAGCGCGGCTCCGCGAGCTGATGAAGAACACACAGCCGACCGTGTTGATTCCGCCGCGCGTGTCCCCGCTCGACGACCCGCCGCGGCTCGGACCACCCCCGGCCGCGGCCCGGTCGAGTCCCGACAGCGTGGACAGGCGAGCCCGCCTGGCGAATCCTCGGCCCGCTCCGCCCGACAGTGGTGGGGCTCGACCGTGAACGTGGCCTCCGCCGGCCTCCGGACCCCCCCGCCCCGCCCTCGATGGCGTCAGGCCGTCGGCCGCGTTACCCACCACCGCGACTACGG
>DASXTP010000070.1:0-67636 GCA_036505355.1 Candidatus Eiseniibacteriota bacterium
CGCGGCTGCGGCGCGTGCGCGGGATGAAGCACCTGCCGACGTTGCGCGCCGCGATTCAGCGCGAGATGGGCATCACGAAGCGTCGGGCTGCCGCCTGACATGTGGGGCCGTCACATTTCAACGAAGAATGGCATTGACTCAACGCTCGAGGACTTGCTGCAGGAGCGCGGCCCATTCTCGTCCCACGAGGCCATCCTGATCGGGATCGAGTTGTGCTGCGCCCTGGGAGCCGTGCATCGTGCGGGCCTGGTCCATCGCGACGTCAAGACGCGGAACGTCGTGCGCGAGGACACCGGCAGGGTCGTCCTGATGGACTTTGGCGCCGGCATCGATGCCAAGTCCGGGAGCTTCGAGACCCACGGGCTCGCGGGAACGCCGATCTACCTGGCACCCGAGATGCTGGAGGGCAAGTCGGCAAGCCCGCAATCGGACCTCTACGGCCTCGGGGTCCTCCTCTATCGCCTGGTGACTCGTAGCTATCCGTTTGCCGGGGCCACGCTCGATGGGTTGCGTGCCGCCCACGCGCGAGGGGAGATGCGTCCCCTCGGCAACGCGCGCCCCGATCTCCCGTCCCCCTTCCTGCGGGTGGTGGAACGCGCGCTCGCTTCCGACCCAGCGCGCCGTTTCGCGAGTGCCGAGGAGATGGAGGCCGCGCTCGCCGCGGCCCTCGACGAACCACGTAGGGCGGCCAGGCGCCGCGCGGGCGTCGCCGCCGTCTCGGTCGCGATTCTCGGCTTGGGACTGACCGTCGCGGCGCAGCGGACGCGCAATGCCCCGCCGGGCCCGTCCACGAGCCGCCCGCAGATCGTCGTGGCCGATGTCGTCAACAAGGTCCGCGACCCGGAGTTGGATGCCCTGGCGAGCATGCTCATCACATCATTGGAGCAGGCCCGTGGGCTGATGGTCCTGACGCGTTCTCAGATGACCGACATCCTGGCCGCGACAGGAAGGCCGGCCGCAAAGCGAATCGACGAGACCCTGGGGCTCGAGATTTCCCGCCGGGCCAGCGCCGCCGCGTTGCTGATCCCCTCCATCCGCAGCGTGGGCGACCGCTACGGCGTTACCCTCGACGCCGTGGATCCGCGGCGTGGCAGAAGTCTCTTCACGGCAACGGCGGCGGCCGACGGGAAGGACCAGCTCTCGGCGGCGATCGACACGCTCTCGCAGCGGGTGCGAGGCGAGTTGGAGGGGGGCCGCGAGGACGCTCGCGCCGCCGTTCGACCCGTGGCGCAGATCACGACAGCGAGCTTGGGCGCTTATCACCACTACGACCTGGCGGAGCGGCTGATCGACGGGCTGGCATTGTCCGAAGCGCGCGCCGAGCTCGAGAGAGCCGTCGCGCTCGATTCGACCTTCGGCCTGGCCCACGCCCGGCTCGCCTACGTCTGCTGGTGGTTGAACGACCAGCAATGCGAGCGCAAGCAACTGGCGAAGGCATTCGCCCTGATCGATCGCGTTCCGGAACGGCACCGATACCATCTACGGGCGCAGGGCGCCATGTCGGACCGGCAGGGGCTCGAAGCAGCGCGATCGATCCTGCTCGAGATGGAGCGTTTCTACCCGCGCGACAAAGAGATGCTCTACGACATCGGCGACTACTCGTCGCATTTGAACGAATTCCCAACCGCGATCCAGTACCTGGAAAAGGTCGTCGCCATGGACCCGGGCTTCGTGCGCGCACTTCAACACCTAGCGCGTGTCTACCGGGACATGGGCCGCCGCGATTCTTCCTGAAATGGGCGAGGCGCTACTCAGCGGCCGATTCCGCCTGGGACGCTTCCATACTCCTGGGCAATGCCATGATCGCCAACGGGGACACCGCGTCCGGGATCGAGACGCTGATGCGCGGCCGCGGATTGGAGCCCCAACACGCGCAAGACTTCACCCTATCCATCGCGAATGCCCGCTTCCTCCAGGGACGTTTCGCCGAAGGCTTGCGCGAACTCGGCACGGCTTCGACGCCCTTCTTGCTCGGCGGCCTCCTTCATGACCGAGCTGCCGGCCACATCCATCAAGGAGCCTATCGGGATGCCCTGGCCGAACTGGAGCGCGCTGCCGAGCTTGCGCGCCAGAATCACGACGAGGTCCGAGAAGCCATTGCCCGCGTGGGCGCTGCCGGTCTGTACATGATAGGAAGGAACGACCGCCTCGCGGCGTTTCGGGAAGTGGAACGGTGCGCGCGTCTGGGAGGCGCGATCTCGTATCGTTACACCTACTTCAACTACTGGACCTACTGGGGTGATCTGTTCAAGCTCCATCTCCTGAACGGAGATCTCGCCGCCGCCGAGGCGCTCGCGAGACAGAAGTTCGCAGCCGACAAATGGTACGCCTCCTACGTTGAATCGTACCTGCATTGCGCCCGGGGGGAGTGTGCCCAGGCGGCCGCCGCGGCCAGCCGAGTCTTGGAGTGGGGGCCGGCCGCCGAGAACATCCCGCTGCTGTATTTCCTGGCGCAATGCCAGTTCTCGCAAGGTCGCGCGGACGAGGCCGTGGAGTCCCTGCTCCGGCTGCAGTCGCTTTATTCGCACCTGACGTTGGGCACGCCCTACTATCCCAAGAGCTTATTGCTCCTGGGCGAGGCGTACGAGCAGAAGGGCGAAGCCGAGTCAGCTGCGCGGAGCTATTCTAGGCTGTTGGACTTGTGGAGGGAGGGCGATCCGGATATCCCCGACCGTCTTGAATCACGGCGGCGGCTCGAAAGACTAAAGCCGATGCTCGCATCGGGAGGTTGACGGCCTACGGCAATGCCCGCGTCCGTTTGGAAACACCGACGAGTGCAACGGCTTGGGTGAAGCGTACGGTCGCGGGGATTCTGCTCATTCCCCGGTCATCCCTGCCCCAACGCGCATGGCCGGCCGATCCCGAATGGCAACAGTTGTCGGTTCCCGATCGCCCATTGACAGACTCATGGAGTCACTGAGCCTCGAGACATTGCGCTTTCGCCGGTCAGCGTTCACCACACTCGACGTGCGCGGCCAGGCGCGATTCCGGGCCGGCCACCTCGCCGAGAGCGGACACCTACCCGAGTCGGAGCTGCGCGCCCGCCGCTCCGAGCTGCCGCCTCGGGACACCCCGGTGCTGGTCGTGGGCGACGACCCGATGCGCGCGCGCAACGCCGCCGGCCGCCTGGAATCGCTGGGCTACCACCTTGTGGCGTGGCTCGATGCGCGGCTCGAGGACGTCGAGGGCGGGGTGGCCGATCGCGGCCAGGCGGCGCGCCTGTGGCGGCCCTCGCCGTTCCTCGAGCAGGTGCTGCCGCGGCTGCCCGAGCCCCGGTCGGGCGCCCGGCGGGCTCTCGATCTCGCCGCGGGAGCCGGTCGCGAAGCCGTGTTCCTCGCCATGCAAGGATATGCGGTGGACGCCTGGGATCACGATCGCGGCGCGCTCGAGGGCGCCCAGGCACTGGCCAGCCGCCACGGCGTGGCGATCGCGACCGAGGTCCGCAACCTCGAGCGACGCGACCCGGAGCTGTCCACCGGCCGCTACGATCTCATCACGGTGTTCCGCTTCCTCCATCGGCCGCTCTTTCCTCACATCGAGCGGGCGCTCGCTCCGGGCGGCGCGCTGGTCTACGAAACCTATCGCAGGGGCCAGGAACGATTCGGTCGGCCCAAGCACCCGCGTTTCCTGCTCGACCCGGGGGAGCTGGCGCGCGCGTTCCCCAGCCTGGCGGTGGAGCTGTACGAGGAGCTGGAGCCGGACGGCGGCCCGATCCTGGCGCGGCTGCTGGCGCGAAGGCCGACGGGGAACGATCGCGATCTTCCTGCCGACGAGGAATCCGATTTGCTGTTTGGCGCGTAGCGACCACGGAGGTAGCGTTCGAGCCTCGAGCGGTCGTGAGCACATTCCTTCCATCTCCCCTCCGGAGACCATCTTGAAACCTGCTCGCCCCTTCATCCTGCGCTCGCTCCTGGCCGCGCTCGCCCTCCCCGCACTCGCCCTCGGCCCTGATCGCGCCTTGGCGCACGAGTTCTGGCTCGCCCCGTCCCGCTATCGGGCGGTGACGGGCGACACGGTCTCCGTCGCGGCCTTCGTCGGCACCGGGTTTCGCGGCGAGCGCATCCCCTATCCCACCACCCGCACGCTGCGACTGGTGCTGAGGGCCGATCGAGAAGCCGACGCGCGCCGCGCCGCATTGAACGGCGACCTCGCCTTCCTGCGCTTCGTCGTCCCCAACGGCGACGGGGCACTGGTCGCCTACCAGTCCAACTTCGCCCGCATCGAGCTGCCGGCCGGGGAGTTCGACCAGTACCTGGCGCTCGAGGGATTGGACGGCCCACATGCGGCGCGGGCGCGCTTGGGGCCCGCCGCCGGCCCGGGTAGCGAGCTCTACTCGCGCTGCCCCAAGGCCTGGATCGCGGGGACGCGTTCCGAGCGCGTGACCCGGCCGGTGGGCCTGCCGCTCGAGATCGTGCCGCTCGCCGATCCCGGCGGCGCGTCGCGGCTGGCGGTGCGGGTGCTCTACCGCGGCCGCCCGCTGGCCGGCGTCCTGGTACGGGCCTGGCACCGGAGCCTGGGTCCCAATGCCATGCCCTACGACGCCGCGGCGCGCGACTCGGTCCCGCCCACCGCCCAGGTCAGGACCGATCGCCGTGGCATCGCTGCATTGAGCGTGGCAGCGGCGGGTGAATGGCTGCTGAGCGCGGTCCACATGGTGCCGAGCGCGGACAAGGGCGTGGCCGACTGGGAAAGCTACTGGGCGTCGCTCACCTTCGCGCGGTTGGGATCGCCGTGAGACCGGCCGGCCGGTTGCTTCGGCTGGCCCTGGTGGCGAGCGCCTGCGGCCTCACGGCCGCGGCCCTGCCGCGCGCGGGTTGGGCCCATGCCCAGCCGTACAGCTTCCTCGACCTCCATCTCGAGGCCGACCACCTCCGCGGGAGCCTCACCGCCCACGTCTTCGACCTGGCGCACGAGGTCGGGCTCGCCTCCCCCGACAGCCTGTTCGAGTCGGCGGTGGCGGAGCGCTACGCCGACACGCTGATCGCCGTGCTCGGCACCCGGCTCCGGCTGACCGCCGACCACACCCGGGTCGTGCCCCGCTGGGCGAGGCCCACACCCGTACCCGAGAGAACCGGGCTCCGGTTCGACTTCCAGGCGTCGTGGCGTCGGCTGCCGGCCACGCTCGAGATCGAGGGCCCGCTGTTCCCCTACGACCCGCAGCACCAGACCTATCTCAACGTGTACGAGCACGGCCGGCTCCGGCACCAGGACCTGCTGGATGCGTCGCGGAGCGTCTCGACCCATTACACCGGCACGCGACAGGGCGTGATGGCCGTGGTGCGCAGCTTCGTGGCCGCCGGCATCCATCACATCTTCATCGGACCCGACCACATCCTGTTCGTCGTCGGGCTGCTGCTGCTGGGCGGCGGGATGGCGCGACTGCTGAAGATCGTCACGGCGTTCACCCTGGCACACAGCCTCACGCTCGCGCTCGCGACCCTGGAAATCGTCAACCCACCGGCGCGGCTCATCGAGCCGGCCATCGCGCTCAGCATCGTCTGCGTCGGGCTCGACAATCTGAGGGCGCATGCTGGGCGAGCGGACCGCCGGGCGTGGATCGCCTTCGGCTTCGGCTTCGTCCACGGCTTCGGCTTCGCCAGCGTGCTGCGCGAGTTCGGTCTGCCGCGCGAAGCCTTGGGGTGGTCGCTCTTCGCCTTCAATGTCGGGGTCGAAGTGGGCCAGGCCTGCATCGTGGGCGCCATCGCTCCGCTGCTGGCCTGGGTCTCGCGCGCTTCCCAACCCAGCGGCAAGCGCATCGCCTTCGCCGGATCCTGCGCGGTGGCGCTCGCCGGCACTTATTGGTTTATCGAGCGCGCCCTGGCGTTCAGTCGCTGAGTCGACTCGCGCGACCCCGCCCGGCTTCGGGCTCTTTCTCTGTCATGATTTCGTCAGGCAAGTTGCCGCATCGGCCGATCGCAGCGCCGCGCCTGCCGAAAAGTTCGTGAACCAAAGGGCCCCTGCCGCTTATCTTACCGGGCTGTGATCCCCCGTCCCAGCATCCCACTACCCATCGACGAGCAGCCCCTTCGCTGGCCGCCGGGGACCAAGCGTGGCTGGTTGGTCCCGCTGATCCTGGCTGCCTGTCTGGGAATCGCAGGTACGCCGGGGCCGGGGCGCGAGGCCTCGGCCCAAGAGAGTGCTGGCGAGGCCAGCGAGCCCGATACCTCGTACCTTGCGGGGGAGGCCGAGACGAGCGAGCTCGGGATTTCGCTCGAGCAAGCCCAGCGCCTGGCCGCGGCCGGCAGCCCGGCCACGCGTGCGGCGCTGGCGGCCCTGCGCACCGCTCGAGGCGCACGCATGAAGGAGGCGGGCCCGTTCGACCCGGTGCTGATCGGGGCCAGCGAGCGGCTCAGCGCCGACACACCCGTCACCTCCCCGTTCGCCGCGTCCGAGTCGCGCGCCCGATCGTTGAGCGGCGGGATCTCGTGGCTCTCGCCGATCGGAACCGCGGCGAGCGTGACGCTCTCCCAGGTCCAGCTCGAGACCAACGCGCCGTTCTCGACTCTGCCGCGCGAGCGCCATGCCCGCGCCCGATTCGATTTCGTCCAGCCCTTGCTCCAAGGCTTCGGTCCGGCCGCGACCCGCGGCGAGCTGAACGCAGCCGAGCGGGAACTGGAGGCCGCCGAGCGCACCGCCGAGGCCGCCGCGCTCGACCTCGGGGCGGAGGTCGAGAACGCCTATTGGGAGCTGTACGCCGCCGAGCGCGACCTGGCGGTGCAACGGCTTCAGCGCCAGCGGGCGGCGGTCTTCCTCCGCGACCAACTTTCGCGCTCCCGTGCCGGCGTCGTGGGCCCGGGCGCGGTCGCGACGGCCCGCACCTTCCTCGCCCAGCAGGAGGCGAGCCTGATCGACAAGCGGATCGCGGTCGGCTCTGCCTCCGATCGGCTCGCCCAGGTGATGGGCGAGTCGTCCGCGGCGGGCGGTCCACGCTACCATTGCCTCGACGAGGTCCCCGGCCCGAGCACGGTCGAGCCCCTCGAGGTCATGCTGCAGCGCGCGATCAAAGGCAGCCCCTCCCTGCTTGCCGCCGAACAGGCAGTCTTGGCGGCCCGCGCCCGCGCGCGTCAAGCGGCCGGGAACGCTTGGCCCAGCCTCGAGGCGTTCGGCGGCTACGGGGGCTCGGGGCTCGCCGGCACCGGGCGCCGGATCGTCTTCGGCACCGACACCCTGGGCACCGACTTCGACACCGGATTCGGGGACGCATGGAGCGACGTGTTCGACGACCGCAACCCCGACTGGAACCTCGGTATTCGGGTGCGGATGCCGATCGGCTGGCGGTCCGACCGCGGTGAGCGCGAGCGCCAGGCCGGCCTCTACGAGCAGGCGCAGGAGTCGCTCCGCGCACGCCGCCTGGCCCTCGAGACCGACGTGCGCCGCGCCCACCGCGAGGCGGAGCTGTCGCAGCGGGCGCTGGCCGCGATGCGCGACCTGGTCGAGGCGGCCGAAGAGCAGGCACGCATCTCGCGGCTCGAGTACCAGGCGGGACGCTCGACGGCGTATGCTCTGGTCAACGTCGAAACCGACCTCGCCGAAGCGAAGTTCGGGGAGTCGCAGATGCTGGTGCGGGTCGCCCGGGCCGCCACTGAGCTGAGGCGGCTCACCACGCCCGTCTCACGGAGAACCCAATGACGTTTCCACGCTCGCCCATGGGGCGACCTACGATGGTCGCATCGCTCCTCGCCCTCTCGCTTGCAGCCTGCAGTGGGAAGCCACGGGGCGGGTTTCCGCAGATGCCCCCGATGCCGGTCGAGGTGGCCGACGTGCGCTCCGAGACGGTGCGAGACCATTTCAGGGCCCTGGGATCGATCGAAGCCCGGGAGAACGTGAAGGTGGCGAACGAGGTCAACGCGGTGGTGCGGGAGCTGCCCTTCGAGGAAGGCCAGGCGGTCCACGAGGGGCAGATGCTGGCGCGTCTCGACGATCGGGAGATCGGCGCCGAGGCTCGCCGCGCCGAGGCGCTGCGCAACCAGGCGCGCACCAACTTCCAGCGAATCAAGCACCTGTTCGACTCGCGCGCGGCCTCGCAGCAGGAGATGGAAGACGCCGCTTCGGCGCTGCAGGTAGCCGAGGCCAACCACGCGCTCGCCGAAGCCCGCTACGACAAGACGCGGATCGTCTCGCCGCTCACCGGATTGGTCGGACGCCGGCTGGTCTCGCCCGGCGCCTACCTCGGCACCGGAGACGTCATCACCGAGGTGGCGGCGGTGGACACCATGAAGGTTTCGTTCGCGGCCCCCGAACGGTACCTGGGCCAGCTTCGGCGGGGCGCCGCGGTCGAGGTCACGACCACGGCGTTTCCGGGCCAGACGTTCCGCGGCACCATCCACGTCGTCGATCCGCTGCTCGATCCCGCTTCGCGCACCTTCCGGCTGGTGGCGCTGGTGCCCAACCCGGAGCGGCGGTTGAGATCCGGCATGTCGGCCGACGTGTCGGCCACCCTGGCCGAGCGCGAGGGGGCGCTGACCGTGCCCGACGAGGCCGTGTTCGCGCAAGGCGACCAGAGCTTCGTCTACGTGGTGAGCGCCGATACCGTGACGCTTCGGCCGATCGCGGTCGGAAGCCGTGATTCGTCGCGGGTGGAGGTGACCCGCGGACTCGAGGCCGGCGAGCGGGTGGTGCGCGCCGGCTACCAGAAGCTCTTCCCGGGAGCGCACGTGCTGCCGGTCGGAGCCGGGGCGCCGGGCGCGATAGGAGGCGCACCCGCGGGACCCGGCTCCGGAGCGGGCCCCGCCGGCCGCAAGGCTCCGACCTCCGAAAAGGCCGGCGCTCGCGCCAAGTCCGCGGGCGGTCAGGGCGGTCAGGCAGGCACTCGATGAAGCTGAGCGAAGTCTCGATCCGCCGGCCGGTGCTGGCCACGGTGCTGAGCCTGGCGATCCTGCTGTTCGGGGTGATCTCCTTCACGCGACTTCCGGTACGCGAGTACCCAGACGTCGAGTCCCCGGTAGTCAGCATCCTCACCGTCTACCGCGGCGCGAGCCCCCAAACCGTCGAGACCGAGATCACCGATGTGCTGGAGGAGCAGATCTCGACCATCGAAGGGGTGAAGCTCATCACCTCGTCGTCGCAGGAGCAGGTGTCACGCATCACCGTCGAGTTCAACCTCAACCGGGTCGTGGACGAGGCGGCCAACGACGTGCGGGACCGCATCTCGCGCATCCGCGGCAACCTGCCACCGACCGCCGACGACCCGATCGTGGCCAAGCAAGACGTCAACGCGCAGCCCATCATCTGGCTGTCGCTCAACGGCCAGGGCTACAACCTGCTCGAGCTGTCCGACGCCGCGTCGAACCTGCTCTCCGAGCGCCTACAGCGCCTGGAGGGCGTGGGATCGGTCTTCGTCGGCGCCGCCCGCAAGTACGCGATGCGCATCTGGCTCGACCCCCAGCGGCTCGCGGCCCATGGGCTCACGGTGGGCGACGTCGAGCAGGCGCTGCGCACCGGCAACGCCGAGATTCCGTCGGGGCGGGTCGAAGGCCGCGGCCGCGAGTTCTCGGTGCGCACCCGCGGCGACTTGAACCAGCCCGAGGAGTTCGCGGCCATCGTCGTGGCCCAGGAGGGCGACCGACCGGTGCGGATCGGCGACGTCGCCGAGGTGCGGCTGGGCGCCGAGGACGACCGCACGGTAGCGCGCTACAAGGGCGTGCCGACGGTCGGCCTCGGCATCGTCAAGCAGCAGAAGGCCAGCACGGTCGACGTGGCCCGCGTGGTGAAGCGCGCGCTGCCGGAGCTGCGGGCGATGCTGCCGGCGGGCATGCATCTCGAGGTCGCCTACGATTCGTCGACCTTCATCAGCGACTCGATCCACGAGGTGCTGGTGTCGTTGGGCGTCGCCTTCTTCTTGGTGATCCTGGTGATCCTGCTGTTCCTCGGCAGCCTGCGAGCCACCTTGATCCCGGCGGTCGCGATCCCGGTCTCCTTGATCGGCGCCTTCACCGTCGTCTACTTCCTCGGCTTCACCATCAACATCCTCACGCTGCTGGCCATGGTGCTGGCGATCGGCCTGGTGGTGGACGACGCCATCATCATGCTCGAGAACGTGTACCGGCACATGGAGATGGGCAAGAGCCGCATGCACGCGGCCATGGACGGCGCCAAGGAGATCGGTTTCGCGATCCTGGCCACCACGATCGCCCTGGTCGCGGTGTTCGTGCCGGTGGCGTTCCTCACCGGTCGGATCGGAAGGTTGTTCAACGAGTTCGGCATCGCGGTCGCGGTCGCGGTCATGATCTCGGGCTTCGTCGCCCTCACGCTCACGCCCATGCTGTGCTCCCGGCTGTTGCGCAGGGTGTCCACCGGTGCAATGGGGCACGAGGAGGAGGAAGAAGAACTCGCCCCGACCCCCGAGGCGGCCGCGGCGGCCGAGGAGACCACCGTCCAGCTCGAACGCCCGAGCGGTTTCCGCCTCGCGTTCTCCCGCTTCTTCCACGCCCTGCACGAGGGCTACGAGCGCCTCCTGCGCGGCGCGCTGGCCCACCGCCGGGCGGTGATGGTGGGTGGCCTCGCGTTGCTGGCCGCCATCGCGGTGCTGTTCCGGTTCCTGCCTCAGGAGCTGGTGCCGGTCGAGGACCGGGGCTGGATCTTCAACATCGTGCTGGCGCCGGAGGGATCGACTCTGGAGTACACCGACCGCTACATGCGGCAGACCGAGGCGATCTACTCGAAAACCGACGGGGTCGAGGCGTACTTCGCGGCCGTCGGTCTCGGGTTCGGGGGACCCGGTCGGGTCACCGACGGGTTCATGTTCGTGCGCCTCAAACCCTACAACCAGCGCCCGCGCTCGCAGCAGATCGTCCAGAAGGTCTTCCCGCTCGTGTTCGGCATCCCCGGAGTGCTGGCGATCCCGATCAACCCGCCCAGCCTGGGCGGCGGCTTCGGCAGCCCAGTCCAGTTCGTGCTGCAGGCCGAGACCTACGACGAGCTCCAACAGGCCACCGGGGTGATGATGCAGGAGGCCCAGCGGCTCGGGTACCTGGTCAACATGGACACCGACCTCAAGCTCAACAAGCCGCAGCTCGAGATCGAGATCGACCGCGACCGCGCGTCGGAGCTCGGGGTCTCGGTGAGCGACGTGGGGAGCACCCTGCAGACCCTGCTCGGCGGCCGCGAGGTGACCCGCTTCAAGCGCGGCAACAAGCAGTACGAGGTGATGCTGCAGGTCGAGCCGCGCGACCGCTCGACGCCCAACGTGATCGAGGGCCTCTACCTGCGCGGCAAGCAGGGCCTGGTGCAGATGGCGAGCGTGGTCCAGGTGCACGAGGAGGTGGCCCCCAAGGAGCTCAACCACTTCGACCGGGAGCGCTCGGCCACCCTCAGCGCGAACCTGGTTCCGGGAGTCACCATCGGCCGCGCCCTCACCGATCTCAAGGCGATCGCGCAGCGTTCGCTGCCCCCCGGGGTCCATACCAACCTGGCCGGCGAGTCGCGCGAGTTCGCCGAATCGAGCGGCGGGCTCAACTTCCTGTTCGTGATCGCGCTGGCGTTCATCTACCTGGTGCTGGCCGGCCAGTTCGAGAGCTTCATCCACCCGCTCACCATCCTGTTCTCGGTGCCGCTCGCGGTGTTTGGGGCGCTGCTCACGCTGTTCGCGTTCCACATGACGATCAACATCTACTCGCAGATCGGGCTCATCATGCTGATCGGCCTCGTCACCAAGAACGCGATCCTGATCGTGGAGTACTCGAACCAGCGACGAGCCCGCGGCGAGCCGCTGGTCGATGCGGTGGTCCGCGCCTCGCGCATCCGCCTGCGGCCGATCCTCATGACGACGTTGACCACGATCCTGGGCGTGATGCCGATCGCGCTGGGCTTAGGCGCCGGGGCGGAGTCTCGCAAGCCGCTGGGCATGGCGGTGGTCGGGGGACTGCTGTTCTCGATGCTGCTGACGCTGGTGATGGTGCCGGTGGCCTACACGCTGCTCGCCCGCTTCGCCCCCGCGCGGGCCAAGGAGTCGCGCCTGGCGCCGGAGGTGCTGCCGGGCGGCGCCGCGATCCAGCCGGCGCGCCCGCGGTAGGCGGTCCGCCGAAGGCCCGCGTGGCGGATCCGTCGGGGCGCTTCGGACCGGGCTACCGCTCGCTCTGAACTCGGCGCAGGCGTAAGGGCCCCTCGTGCACCTCCAGCACGTCGGCGAGGTCGGCGACATTCCTGCGGAAGACGCGCACCACGCCCCACCGGAGCACCAGCGCGGCGATGCAATTGCTGGAGATCAGCGTGTCGCTCGGTGCCGATTCCCGGACCGGGATCAGCAGGGTGTCGCCGGGCCACGGCCCTTGGTAGCACTCGGGCAGGGGAGGGAGAAAGCGTGGCGCCTTCGGCGCCGCAGCGCCAAACCAGTCGAGGCTGTCGAGACCCAGCACCATGTCATGGCGACGCGCGGTGGACGATCCGATGCGCGCGAGCATGGCGGCCGTGGCGCCGTCGAACGCCTCGGCCGCTTGTTGCAAACGCCTGCTTTTCAGCTCGTTGAGGAGTGCCTGCAGCGGCATCACGTCCCAGCAGTGCCGATCCCCCCCACCACAGGGCAGGCTTGCCCCCAACTGCACCGTGTCTCCGCCTGCAACCACCGCGACAAAACCGCACACCTGGCCCCAGCGCTTCCCGGTCGCGGTGCCCCAGGCGACGACACGGTGGCCGATGCTCAGCGGACTGCTCCTCGGGAAGAAAAAGCAGAGATCGATCGAGCGGTTCTCGACGGTCCCCAGCAAGATGCTGTCGACTCCGACCCGTACCACCCCTCCAAGCACCGGGATACCAAACGGTTCGGGGGCTCGCGAGCGCCGTTCAGGCATGAACGCAGTGACGCGACCGAGCACCACAACGTCACTGTTCAGGAGGATGTCCGCCCACGAGAACTCAACCGACGTCTGCAGGCCACTCAGATCCGCCGTTTGCATCGCCAGGACCAGCGATAGCATGTTGGGCAATGCGCACATTCTGCGCCTACGGCGCCTCGGCCTCGCTCGCGCTCTGCGGCCTGAGCCGCCGGCCGATCAGGTCGACCACCAGGTAGAGCCCGAGCAGCACGGCCGCCGCGGCCACGAACCAGATCAGCTTCGCCTTGAGCACGCGAACCAGCGCTTCCGGATCCTGGAGCAGCCGCGGCTCGTCGGCCAGCACACGCGCTCCGAACCAGGCGAGCACCGTGCACCACACGAACGAGCCGATCAGCGTCATGGTGGTGAACCAGCCGAACGGCGTGCGCGCGGCGCCGGCCGGCAGCGAGACCAGATGGCGCACGACCGGGAGCAGCCGGGCGAAGAAGATCCCGGCCGCCGAGTAGCGGTTGATCCAGCGCTCGGCGAGAAGCCACTTGCTCTCGGGCACGAAGACGTACTTGCCGTAACGGAGGAGCAGCGGGCGTCCTGCAACCCGCGCCACCCAATACGACAGTGCCGAACCCGCCCACGAGCCCAGCGTCGCGGCCGCCACCACGCCCCAGAACGTGAAGCGTCCCTGGCCCGCCCAGTAGGCGGCCGGCGGCACCACCACCTCGCTCGGCAGCGGGAACACCGTCGATTCGATCGCCATCAAGGTGAAGACGCCGAGGTAGCCCCACTCGAGCGTGAGCCGGAACCACAGGGCGAAGAGCGAATGGAACATGGAGCGCCGGGCCTATCCGGATCCCGGCCCGCCGCGCGTTCCGCCGTGGGAGCCGCTGGCCTGCGGCGGAGCCTTGGCCAGCCGGACGAGATCCACCCGGAGGGCCCGGACGCCGTTCTTCTCGAAGAGTGCCCCCTGCACCACCACCGAGAAACCGACCCATCGATAGAGGCTGTCGTTCGGGTTCTGGCCGTGACGGGCGGCGATGATCGGGATCACTCGCCCGCCGGACCGGTTCAGGAATGCCAGATCCTGTCCGCCGCGCGCGCAGTAGAGGGCGCAGGCCCGATGGGCGAGACCGCGGCCGCCGTGGGTGAAGTAGCACTGGGGGTCGACGATCTCGCCTTCCATCGCGACCGCGCTCCCGGCTCCCCCCGAGCGGGCGACACAGCCAGCGACCATCGCGAGCGCCAGCCAGGAGCAGCCGCGCGCCGCCCAAGACCCACCGAGCTCACGCCAGGTCGCACCCCCCAGGAGCCCTCGGCGCGTCGTCATCGGGCCGAAAGCGCCTCGGCCGCGACCGTCTCCGCCCAGGCGAAGTCGTCTCCGTCCGGCCGGGGGCGGCCCAGAGCCACGAGCGGGTCGTGCTCGAGACACACCCAGGCGCCCTCTGCCGACGCGCGCGCCAGCAGGGCACGCTTCTCGGCCATGGTCTCGATCGCTGCCACGTCGTAGCCCATCACGAATGGGATCCGCACGTGGCTCGAAGTGGGAATGAGATCGGCGAGGAAGTAGAGCGCGCCCTCGGCCCCGGCCACGCGCACGAGCTGCTGTCCCCGGGTGTGGCCTTCGGCGGTCAGGATCTCGACTCCGGGCCAGGGCTCGAGCGGCCCGTCCCACAAATCGAGCACGCCGGCTTCGACCAGGGGCTCGAAGTTCTCCGCCATGTAGGAGGCGCGCTCGCGCGGGTTGGGCTGCCGCGCGTTCTCGAGGTTCCGTCGCTGCAGGTGGTAGCGCGCCCGGGGCAAGCGCGGGACCAATCGCCCGCCGTCCCGGCGGGTCGAGCCGCCGGCGTGGTCGAAATGGAGGTGAGTGAGCACCACGTCGGTGACGTCGTCAACCGCCAGGCCGATGGCGGCGAGCGAGCGTTCGAGCGTGTGCTCCTGGTGCTCGACGCGGTAGATGTCTTGGAGCTTGGGGTCGAACTTGTCGCCAACGCCGTCATCGACCAGGATGCGGCGCTCGCCCTCCAGCAGCAGGCACCGCATCGCCAGTCGGATGCGGTTGCGCACGTCGGGTGGCTGGAGCTTGCTCCACAGCGGCTTGGGCACCGAGCCGAACATCGAGCCACCGTCGAGCCACAAGTAGCCGGTTTCCAAGCTGTGGACACGCCAGCGGCCAAGCTCGAGCTGCATGACGGCAGGATGGGACAAGCGGGAAGGACGGGTCAAATGGGGATAGTGGGAGGGTCCTCTGCGTCGTTGCGCCGAAGAGGCCTCCACGTCGGACGGGGCGCTCGGGCGTGGCGGCCAGCGCGAGGGCAGGGACTTGCGTTCCACTCGGAGTGGGCGTTGAATCATGCCTTGGTAGGCCGACGCCGGCCCACCCCATGTAGGGCCAAGAATGGTGCACCTGAACGTTGGAAGGGGTGAAGCGAGTGAAGAAGAGTTTGTTCGCGCTGCTGGCCCTGGGCTTCCTCCTCGGCGGTCTGTTTGCCGTCGGTTGCATTGGCCACCTTAGCCGTCCCCCCGGAGACATTGGTCCATCGAAGGTGATGTAGTCGGCTAGATGTGGATCGCGCGCTTCGCCACCGCCAGGGCCGCTTCCCTCACCGCCTCGGGCAAAGTCGGATGCGCATGCACCGAGCGTGCGATGTCTTCGGCGCTGGCGCCCATCTCCATGGCCGTCGCGAGCTCGGCGATCAGGTCGCTCGCCCGCGGCCCCAGGATGTGCGCTCCTAGGATGCGATCGGTCTTCGCGTCGGCCAGGATCTTGACTTGCCCTTCCCGCTCCCCCATGGCCTTGGCCCGCCCGTTGGCCAGGAACGGAAAGGTGCCGACCGCGACCGCTCGGCCGCGCTCGACCGCTTCCTCCTCGGTGAGCCCCACGCTCGCCAGCTCGGGCCAGGTGTAGACCACGTTGGGGACGCACTCGTAGGCCACGTGCCCCGGCTGACCGGCCATCCGCTCGACCGCCGCGATGCCCTCCTCCTCGGCCTTGTGCGCGAGCATCGGCCCCGCGATCACGTCGCCGATCGCGTAGACTCCGGGCAGGCTGGTCTCGAAGCGCTCGTCGACGACCACCCGACCCTTCTCGTCCAAGCGCACCCCGGCCTCTCGTGCGCCGAGTCCCTCCGTGTACGGGCGTCGGCCCACCGCCACCAGCAATACATCCGCGGATCGCTCGCGCTCGGCGCCGCCTTCGTTCACCGTGAGGCGCACCTCACCCTCCATCACGCGCGCCGACTGGGCCGAGGCTCCGAGCACGAACTTCATTCCCTGCTTCTCGAGCGAGCGCTGGAGCAGCGTGCCGCTCCTGCGGTCCATGCCCGGCACCACGCGGTCCATCAACTCGAGCACCGTCACCTCGGCACCCAGCCTCATCCACACCGAGCCCAACTCGAGACCGATCGCCCCTGCCCCGATCACGAGCATGCGCCGTGGCACCTCCGGCAGACACAGCGCATCCGTCGAGTGGACGATCCGGCGGCCGTCGTACGGGATCCCTGGCAGCGCGATCGCCTTGCTTCCGGTGGCGATCAGGATGCGCCGGCCGGTGAGTCGGCGCGGCCCTGCGCTTCCGATCACCTCGACCTCGTTCGCCGAAACGAGCCGCCCAGTGCCCGCGACGCGGTCGACGCGGTTCTTGCGGAACAATCCCTCGACGCCGCGCGTCAGTTCCTTCACCACTTCGTCCTTGCGCGCCAGCATCGCCGGAAGATCGAGCTCCACCGAGGCTCGAATGCCGTGGACCGCGAGGCCGTGGCCTGCCCGGGCGAAGTGCTCGCTCGAGTCGAGCAGCGCCTTGCTCGGGATGCAGCCCACGTTGAGGCATGTGCCGCCCAGGCTGGGGTACTTCTCGACGCACGCGGTCTTCATGCCGAGTTGGGCGGCGCGGATCGCGGCCACGTAGCCACCCGGCCCGGAACCGATGACCACCAGATCGTAGGCGGGATCGGTCATCGAGGCCGCCGTCTCCCGCCGGCGCAACGGCCCGCCGGTTCGCGGCTCACGAGTTCCGGGGCCGGGTCTTGAACATCCTGGCGAAATCCGACCTGGGCTTGAAGTCGCGGTTCCTGGTCCGCAGCCTCAGCGCTCCCGATCCCGGACCCCAGGTAACCCCACTGCCGTCGATCTCCCGGGTGCCGTTGGTCGAGAGCACTTCCAGCGACGGTTCCTTCCAGCGCACTGTGTCGGCCGGACCGAGCTCGAACGACTCGAGCCGAGAATTCCGATCCACCAGCCGCGTCTCGCTCCCCACCAGGACACCCCGCTCGATCCGCAGTCGACGGTCCTTGACGTAGCCCCCGTCATGCACACCCTCCAGCAAGTAGCCATCGCTCTTCCAGACGCGGATCAGCTCTTCGAAGTCCTGCCGCTGCTTCTCGGCGGTCTCCTCGTCCGACTGGAGGTCGTACCACGTCGTCGTCATCTCCCAGGCTTTGGCCTCGGGCCGGAGGCGCAACTCGCAGTCGTACTCCCGGAACGTCAGGCAGCCGGAGAGCCCCACGGCGCACCCGGCCGCTATCAACACCAGCAGCGTTCCTCTCATGAGCCGCCTCCGGCCAGAACAGCGCTCAAACGTCGATCAGCATCCGCTCGGGGTCCTCGAGCCGCTGCTTGATGCTCACCAGGAAGGTCACTGCCTGTTCGCCATCCACGATGCGGTGATCATAGGACAACGCCAGGTACATCATCGGACGGACCACGATCTGGTCGTCCACGACCACCGGGCGCTTCTCGATCTTGTGCATCCCGAGGATCGCGCTCTGCGGCGGGTTCAGGATCGGCGTCGACAGCAGGCTCCCGAAGACCCCGCCGTTGGAGATGCTGAAGGTGCCTCCCGCGAGCTCGTCGAGGGTGAGCCGGTTCCCGCGCGCCGCGGCCGCGAGCCGCGCGATCTCCCTCTCGATCTCGGCGAAGGCGCGTTGATCGGCATGGCGCACGACCGGCACCACCAGCCCGCGCTCGGTCTGGACCGCGATCCCCATGTGGACGTGCCGTTGGTAGACGATGTCGGTGCCTCGGATCTCGGCGTTGAGCTCCGGCATCTGCCCCAGGGCGAGCACGCAGGCCCGGGTGAAGAAGCTCATGTAGGAAAGCTTCACGCCGTGGCGCTGCTCGAAGCTGTCGCGGAACCTCGCGCGCAGATCCATCACCGCGGTCATGTCGACCTCGTTGAAGGTGGTGAGGATCGCGGCGGTATGCTGAGCCTGCACGAGACGCTCGGCGATGCGGAGCCGGATCCGGCTCATCGGCACCGCGCGCTCGACCTCGCCTTCGCGCCACGGCTCGAGTGGCGAGGCGGCGCCCCGTGGAGTGGCGGCCGGCGGCGCCGCGGGCCGCGGTCCAGCGGGAACCGGCGGCAGTGGCACGGCGGGCGATCGGGTCACCGGGTCCGCGGACGTCGCGCCGCTCTCCAGATAGCGCTGGACGTCTTCCTTGAGCAGGCGCCCACCAGTGCCGGTGGCCTCGATCGTCGCCGGGTCGAGCCCGAACTCCTCGACCATGCGTCGCACCGCCGGGCTCAGGACGGTGCCGGTCTTGCCGTCCCCAACCGGGCGTGAGGGCCCCGCCGGAGAACGCGCCGGCACTTCGGGTGGACGGGTCGGCGCAGCAGGGTGGCGAACGGGCTCGGCGCCTGAACCAGGTGCCATGCCGGGACGGCCCGGCAACCCACGAGGACGAGCGGCCTCGGCGGTGGAACCGGATGCCGGTGCCGGAGCGTCCGTCGATCCGGACGACGCCGAGATCGGGCGCGTCGGCGTCGCGGTGCCACCGGCCTCCGCCACGGGCGCGGCGGATTCCTCGACCCTGGCGAGGAGATCGTCCACCTTCACGGTGTCGCCGACCTTTCGCACGTGCCTCAGCGTACCGGCGACGTCGGAGGCGATCTCCACCGCCGCCTTGTCGGTCTCCAGGGTCGCCACTGGCTCATCGGCGCGGACCCGCTCCCCGTCCGGCTTGAGCCAGGCGACCAGCACGGCCTCCGAGATGGATTCTGCGAGGCGCGGCACCCGGATCTCGGCTGCCACCGGTTTAGCTTTCTCCGCGCGTCGGCTCGGGGCGGGCCCGGCCGGCCGCGCGGGCCGGGCGTACGCCCACTTCCGCGAGCGCCCGGTCGAGGAGCGTACGCTCCTCCTCCACGTGCTTGGTGTAGTAGCCGGTCGCCGGGGTCGGCGAAGCCTTTCGCGCCACCAGGCTCAATGCCGCGCCCTCGGGCAGCGCGTCCTCGAGCCGGTGCCGCGTGTCCCGCCACGCCCCCATGTTGGCCGGCTCCTCCTGCACCCAGCGGACGTCCCGAGCGTTCGGATAGCGATCGAACACTTCCTGCAGCTCGGCGCGCGGGAACGGATAGAGCTGCTCCACCCGCACCAGCGCCACGTTTCCCAGGTTTCGCGCCTCACGGGCCTCGAGCAGGGTGTAATAGAACTTCCCCGACACCACCAGCAGGCGCCGAACGGCTTTCGGGTCCTCGGCGCTTGGGTCGTCGATCACGCTGCGGAATCCACCGCGCGCGAATTCGTCCACTGCCGAGACCGCTCGACGATGCCGCAGCAGGCTCTTGGGGCTCAGGATCACCAAGGGCTTCCGGAACTTGCGATGGAGCTGGCGCCGCAACGCGTGGAAGAGCTGCACCGGGGTCGTGAGATTGCACACCTGGAGGTTGCCGTTGGCACACAGCTCCAGGAAGCGCTCCGGGCGACCACTCGAGTGCTCCGGGCCCTGCCCTTCGTAGCCGTGAGGGAGCAGCAGCACCAGGCCCGACATGCGTTGCCACTTGGATTCGGCGCTGGCCAGGAACTGGTCGATGTAGACCTGGGCCACGTTCGCGAAGTCCCCGAACTGCGCTTCCCAGATCACCAGCGTATGCGGATCCCCGCTGCTGTAACCGTACTCGAACCCCAGGCACGCCGCTTCGTTCAAGGGAGTGTCGATGACGGCGAAGCGACCCTGCCGCGGATCCAGGTGTTGCAGCGGCACGTGACGGCGGCCGTCCTCGAAATCGTGCAGCACCGCGTGGCGGTGGCTGAAGGTGCCGCGCGCGGTGTCCTGTCCGCTCAGCCGCACGTGCTTGCCCTCGAGCAACAACGAGCCGAAGGCGAGCACCTCGCCGCAACCCCAGTCGATGCGGTCCTGTTCCACCATCTCGATCCGATCCTCGAGCAGCTTCTGGACCTTGCGGTGTGGATGGAAACCCCCGGGGACCCCCGCCGCCAGTCGCACGATCCGTTCGAGCGTCTCCCGCGGCACCGCGGTCTCGCCACTCCAGTCGTCGGTCGCCCACTCGAGGCCCGTCCACAGCCCGCCGAGCGGCACGGTGGGATGGCCCGGTCGCTCGGTGCGCACCCGCTGGTGAGCGGCGTGAAGAATCGAGGCGATGTCGCGCTCGAGGCCGTCCAGGTCCGGCCGCTCGAGCACGCCGTCGTCGAGCAACCGCTCCGCATACCGCTGGGCCGCCGGCCGGTGTGCCGCGATCTTTCGGTACATCACCGGCTGCGTGAAGGTCGGATCGTCGAGCTCGTTGTGGCCGTGTTGGCGATAGCACACCAGGTCCACGAACACGTCGCGCTGGAACGCCGCGCGGTACTCGACGGCCAGCGCAATGGCATGCACCACGGCCTCGGGATCGTCGCCGTTGACGTGGAACACCGGCGCATCTTCCACCCGGGCCACGTCGGTGGGGTACCGGCTCACCCGCGCATCTTCGGGCGAGGTGGTGAAGCCGACCTGGTTGTTGATCACGATATGGATCGCGCCGCCGGCCTGGTAGGCGGGAAGCTGGGCGAGCGCAAGCGTCTCGGGCACGATCCCCTCGCCGGAGAAACCAGCGTCGCCGTGCATCAGCACCGGGATCCCGCGATTCCGGTCGCGGTCGCCCATCGCGTCCTGCCGCGCGCGCACCGCGCCCAGCACCACCGGGTTCACGAACTCGAGATGGCTGGGATTGAAGTTGAGGACGAGATGGACCTTGCGCCCGCCGCGGCTCTCGTGGAGCGACGAGTAGCCGAGGTGATATTTCACGTCGCCGTGGCCCTGGACATCCGCGGGCGCGAAGGTGGTCTCGAACTCGTGAAAGATCATCTCCAGCGGCTTCCCGAGGAGGTTCGCGAGCACGTTGAGCCGCCCGCGGTGCGGCATCCCGAGGACGATTTGCTCCACACCCTTCGCCGCCGCGGTCTCGACCAGGGTGTCGAGCATCGGCAGCAGGCTGGCCGCTCCTTCCAACGAGAATCGCTTCTGCCCTACGTATTTGACGTGCAGGAACTCCTCGAAGGCGTCCGCCTGCCACATCTGCCGCAGGATGCGAAGCCGATCCTCGGGGCCGAGCGCGGGCCGGTTGCGAGACGGCTCCATGCGCTCCTGAAGCCAGGCGCGTCGTTCTTCGTCCTTGATCTCCATGTACTCGACGCCGATCGAGCCGCAATAGGTGTCGCGGAGCGCGGCGACCAGCTCGCGCAGCGTGCCCCGGAACTCACCTTTGAAGGGGCGCGCGTCGACCTCAGCGTCCAGCTCCTGCTCGCTGAAACCGAGCGTCTGGGGGTCGAGCAGCGGATAGAGCGCCGGCGTTTCGCCGAGCGGATCGAGTCGCGCCGACAAGTGTCCGAACACGCGATGGTGCTGAACCAAGCCGAACACGCCGCCGGAAGGGCCTGTGGCCTCCGGGGCCGTCGGGCGGCCGGCGGCGTCGAATCCGGCGAAGAACCACGCCCACTCCTCGGCGACCGAGGTCGGATCTTGCCGGTAGCGGGCGTACTGTTCTTCGATGTACGCAGCGTTCGCGCGCTGGATGAAGTCGAGGCGGCTGGGCATGTGCGCTCCCTGCGATTGCGCCGTGGGGATCGGATCCGCGGTGCCGGATAGCACCGCGGATCGCTCGCAGGTTACCACGAATGCCGCGGGCTCGGGTCCGACGGCCGCTGCGCGCCGCGCCGCCACGGCTGGGACATCCGGGGCACGAATCAACCGTCGTCCGGGGCCGCCAGGGAGTGTAGACTCGGTCCTGGACGCATGCAGGGCTCGCTCCAGGAAGCGACCCTCGACGCCTGCTCGATGGGCCAACCCGTGGGCCGCGTGGGATTGATTTCGCCACTCTGTGGACCGAAGCCGCTACGCTGGGCGGCCTGGATCGCCCTCGCCTTCCAGCTCGGCTGCTCGCCCGACCTCGAGCCCACGTTTCGTCCCCAGCCGACCACAGATTACAGCGACCCCGACAGGACCCTCGAGACCATGGCCCGCGCCATCGCCGACAAGGGGCGCACCAGCGGCGGGCAGGCCTACGCAGGTGCGCTCGCCGAGTCCACGTCGGCCGCGACGCCGGGCTTCCACCAGTTCTTCTGGCCCGAGGATCAGATCCGTTGGGAATCGATCTCGGGGCGTCCGGCGCCAGCGGATTGGAACAACGCGCTGGAGAGGAACTTCTACACCCGATTCGTCGCCCTGCGGGGGGAGGGCTATCAGATGACATGGAGCCCGGGGCGACAGTCCGACGACGTGAGTCCCACGCTGGCGACGCTCTATCGCCAGTACGTGGTGACCACGCAGTCCGGGGACAGCATCGCGATCGGCCAGGCCGACCTGTACTTCTACAAGTCGGCGTCGGGAAACTGGCTGATCAGGCGGTGGGACGACCGACCCGACTTCGATCGCACCAACCCCACCGATCCCGAGCAACAGACCTTGGGCCTGCGACGTCTGGGGAGCCAATGATGCCGACCCTTTCGCCGAGCAAGGGCTTCTTCCTGGCGGTTCTGATGTTCCTGCTTGCGGCCGGTCCCCTGACCGGCTGCGCCCCCGACCTCGAGCCGCTTCGTCCCCGCCCCAGCATCATCCCGACGCCCGACAGCCCGGGCAACGTACTGCGCCTGCTCGAATGGAGCTGCGACAACCGCGCGGTCTCGGAGTACCGGGTGCTCTTCACCGAGGACTTCTACTTCGTGTTCTCGGCACTCGATGCCTCCGGGAACGCGTACCGTGACAACCCGTGGAGGCGAGAGGACGAGCTGACCAGCACCACCAAGCTCTTCCAGGGCGGTGACACGAACCAGCCGGCCGCCTCGAATATCAGCCTCGATCTGGACCGCAACTTCGTGGTGTTGAACGATCCGCGTCCGGGTAAGCTCGGCCGATGGCACAAGATGATCCGCACCAGCGTCGCGCTCCGCATCCTGGCCGGCGGCGACCAGGTCGACGTCACCGGTGGCGCGCTGTTCTTCGCCGTGCGCGGAGACTCCGCGCTGATCCCCCAGGAACTCCGGGAGCTCGGCTTTCTTTCCGACTCGAACCGGTGGTACATCGAGCGCTGGGAGGACGAGACCGCCCAGCCCGTGCCACCTCCCGAAGGAAGATCTCTTCCCGCCCAGGAGACCAAGGGCCGCCATCGGCTCGCGGCAGCCAACCCGACCAAGAACATGTCTTGGGGGCAGGTGAAAGTGGCGTATCGCTGATGGCAACCCCATGGAGACCGTGAATCGTTTACCCACGACTGCCGAACCCGAGCAACGGGATCTCGGCACCTTGGAGAGGTGATGACCCCGATGAATCTTGTCCCGGGCCACCCGGAGTGGAAGCGCACCGGCAGTGGCAGCATCCGCCTGCTGGCGGTCCTGTCGATCTGGATGCTCGGGGCGGCCGACCCGGTGGTTGCAGAGGGGACCGGAGAAGCGGGGCCAGGCTCCCGGGGCAAGTGGGCCATTCAGCTTCAGGTCGGCTATGGCTTGGCGGTGGTGGGACTTCAGGGTTCCGGGGTCTCAGTCCAGCGGGCCGTCGGCGAGCGATTCGCCATGCGGGTCGGGCTCGGCGTGGACGCGACGACGTCTCACACCCAGTCTTCCTTCGTCGAGGAATTCTACCGGACGGAGAGCAACGCGCAGACCTACCGGCTCGCCTGGGACCTGTTGCGTCTCCCTCCCCCGCACGATGGCGTGAGGTTCTACTGGGGCGCGGGCCCCTTGGGATTCTGGGGTCGCAGCCGCGGGGAACAGGAGGTCTTCTCCGACGGAGTTCTGCAGCGAACCCTGAAACTCCATGGGAAAGCCTGGGGCCTCGGGGGAACCGCCATCCTCGGCGCGGAGTGGCTGCCGCGCGGGAACGTCGGGGTCATTGCCGAGTACGGCGCGACGCTCCAATACACCGAAGCCACGGCGCGCCAGGAGTACAGTCTCCCGAGCCCGGTAAAAGGGACCACCCGATCCAAGTCATGGGAGTTCGACCTGGCGAGGGCGCGGCTCGGTCTGTCGCTCTACTTCTGAGGCTCTCGCGGCACGCGCCCCGCCTTCCGTTACTTGGCCAGCGCGATCCTCACGGTGCCGCCTTCGGGAGCGTCCGGCTGCACGTCGGCCACGGTCTGGATGCGCGCGGGATCACCGATCAGGTACGGGGCGAGCTGGCGCGCGACACTCGAGCCCAACGTGTTCGCCGACTCCAGGGTGCGCGTGGTGGCCGTGACCCGCACCGGCTGCCCGAGCCGCGGCTGCCGGTTGAGCCAGGTGGCGGCTTCGATCAGGATGGTCGAGGTGGCTTCCTTGGCTGCCGGCGCACGAGTCGGGTCCGACCCGGTGCCCAGCTCTCGGCCCGAGAACACCATCAGCGGGCCGTCCGCGGTGTCGAGCCGGTAGGCGGACACCTGGAAGCCCTGGCCGACGAAGTTACGCTTGTTGCCGGCCCGATCGTAGGCCTCGAGCACGTAAGAATAGGTGAGACCGGGAACCACCGGGGCCCCGCTTTGCGAGCGGCCATCCCAGGCAATCTCACGCGGCGGCTCCCCTCGCCCCTGGTAGGTCGCCACGGTCTCACCGCGAGCGTTGGCGATCACCAATCGCCAGCGCTCGACTCCTTGGACGTCGGGCCGGAAGCGGGCCACCGCGCCCGACGCGAAGCGCGATAGCCAGGGATGCGCGACGTAAGGCGACGGCTGACGGGCCGAGAGCCCGGTCAGGGGGCTGCTCAGGTCGGGCACCGTACGGTTCAAGACGTCGTTCGCGGTTCCCCACTCGAGCCCGGGGGCCTTCTCCGGATCGAGCTCGAGCTGGAGGGCCGGCCGATCGAACTCGACATGGATCCGATCCTCGCCCTCGACCGTCAGGCTCTTGAAGACGGTCCCGTCCTGCCCGGCCTTGAGGGTCATGCCGTCGTCGCTCTTGGCAGCAGCCGCGCCGCTCGACGTTCCGGACGCCGCGGCGCTCGAGTCCGTCGCCGTCGCTTCCCCGCCGGCGCTCTGGCGTGCAGCGGTCCGAGACGCGCGGCGTTTGGCCCCCTCGCTGGGAGGCACCAGAGCGCACGTCATCCACGCGACCAGGACCACGGGCCCCATCGCCCGCGCAATCTTCACGAACCGTTCCCGAATCATCCCGCCTCCCGCAGCCGGAAGTGGAAGGTGATGGTCCCCCATTGCTCGCCGGTGCGGCCGCCGTGCAGCGGCTCGAACCGCCAGGCGCGCAGGGCGGTGCGGGCGCTTTCGTCGAAGTCTTCGAAGCCCGCGGTCTTCTGCACCAAGATGTTTTCCTTTACCGATCCGTCGGGCCGCACGACGAAGTAGAGCGTGACCGATCCCTCCACCGCCTCGCGCTTGGCCCAATCGGGATAGACGGGGGTGGCGTAGGACAGCACTCCGCGATCGGCGATCGGGCCGGCGAGCATCGCCCCCGCCAGACTGCGGCGGGCGGTAACGTCGCCGCCCTGGGCCGGGGCGTCGGCCGCCGACTTGCCGGCCGGCAGCGTCGCGGCCATCATCCCGGGGCTGGCCCCGCGGCCGCCGCCGCGCGTCAGCGTGAGCGCGGGTCCACCGCCTCCCTCGCCGCCGCGGGTGAGCGCGACGCGCGCCGAGCCACCTGAGCTGCCGGCGCTTCCGAGGGCGGGTGAGCTCCACAGGGCGTTGGGGGTCCCGGGCACCTGGACGGTCGGGCTCGGGACCGCGGCTTCCCGCTGCAAGGTGGCGAGCCGCGCCTCGAGCCGATCGTCGAACGCCGCCTCCGACTCGGGGCGCGGGTTGATGTCCCCCTGCTGGGTGAGGCGCCGGAAGCTGGCGTCGATGGCACTGCGCACCGCCGCCCCCAGGTTGGTCTGTACGGCCGGCGCGGCCGCCCCGGCGGGTCCCGCGGTCAGCTCGCCGGGCTCGATCAAGGTGATCTCGGTGAGTGCCGGTTGCTCGGCATCGGGCCGCGGCATCAGCGCGAACCAGATCGCCACCAGCAAGTGACCGAGCAGGCTCGCCGACATGCTCCAGCGCGTTCGTGTCCGGCAGGCCTGGAAATCGAGTTGCATCGCGGCGGCGGTCATGGCTGGGCCTCCAGGCGTTGGCGGGTCGCGATGGCCAGGTGCTTGGCGCCCGCCGCCCGCGCCTGCTCGAGCAGCTCGTGTACCTGGGCGTACGGCGTTCCCGAGTCGGCCCGCACTACCACCAGCACGTTCTCGTTCCCCGGCTCGGCCAGGCGAATTCCGAGCGTGGCCTGGACCAGCTCCATCGGCACGACGCGATCGTCCACCGCCAGACGCCCATCGGAGGAGAGCGTGATGCTGACGTTGCGCTGGTCCTCCGCCTCGCGGGTTCGGGCCTGGGGCAGATCGACCGGCAGGTCGGCCACCGACATCAACGGCGCGGTGACGAGCAGGATGATCACCAGCACCAGCGCCACGTCGATCAGAGGCGTCATGTTGACCTTGGTGATCATCTCCGAGGACACGTACCGGCGGCGCACGGCTACCTCCCCACCACGGCGATCTGTGCGGCGCCTTGGGTCTTGGCCTCGTCGAGCACGGCGACGAACGCGCCGTGCGGGACCTGGTCGGAGCACTGCACGACGACCTGGCGCGTGGCGCTCTGGTCGAGCAGCAGCTTGAGCCTCGCGCCCAGCGCCGGGCGTCCCACCCACTGGCGGTTCACCACGATGCTGTCGGCGCCGAGGATCGAGATCTCGATGCGCTCGGTGCGCGCCGGCTCGGCCTTACGGCCGCTCGACGCGCTCTTGGACACCGCGATCCCCGACTGCAGCGCCATCGGGGTCGCCACCAGCAGGATCACCACCAGCACGAGCGACACGTCGATGAGCGGCACCACGTTCGGCTCGTGGATGGCCTCCGACCGACCAGGTTTCCGTGTCCGGGTCACGATCGCTCCCCTGCGCTCAGGCGGTGCGCGTCGCCGGACGCTCGCCGGCCCGCGACTCGGTCAACGAGAGTCTCAACGCCCGCGCGTGGTTCTCGGCGGTGGTGAGCATCACGCCCATCCGGCGCACGAAGTGGTTGTAGAGCATCACCGCCGGCACCGCCACCACCAGCCCGGCGGCCGTGGTGAACAGCGCTTCGGCCACGCCGGCGGCCACCACCGAGGGACCGGCCGATCCGGTGCGGGCCATGTCGTGGAAGGCGCGCATGATGCCCCACACGGTCCCCAGCAGGCCGATCAGCGGCGCCGTGTTGCCCATCGTCCCGATCACGCCGAGGTTGCGGTCCAGCAGCAGGCGCTGCTCGCTCAGCACGATCTGGATCTTCTCCTCCTGGGCGTCGGGCGGCAGGTGCACGCTCTGCAGCATCTGGGCCGCCACCGCTCCGGCCGGGTGCGGCGTGGCGCTGCAGGACCAGATGGCCTCCTTCATGTGGCCCGCGCGCACCTGCTCGGCCACCGTCGCCAGCACGCGGTCCGGATTCTCTCGACGCTTCCAGAAGTAGACGAACCGCTCGAGCGCGAAGCCGAAGGTCATGATGCTGCAGCACAGGATGACCACCATCACCGGGCTGGTCCGCATCGCACCGATCCAGTCGAAGTTCTCGAACATCTCCAGGCTCCTTGAGTTTGAGCGCGCCGCCTAGCGCTTCCGGGCGCCGGCTTCGAGCTGCGAGATGCGGCCGTCCGCGGCCGCCACCAGTTCGGGATCCTTGGCGTTCCGCATGATGTCGCGGTACGCGACGAGCGCCCGGGCGTAGTCCTTCTTCGCCTCGTAGAGGGCGGCACAACGGGCCACCGCCGACAGCCGGAACGGGTGACTGCGGTCGGGCGAAGCCATCGCGCCCTGGTAGGCCTTGAGCGCCCCGTTCGGGTCACCGAGCTGCTCGCGTACCCGGCCGAGCCGGAAGTGGAGCTCCACCGCCAGTGCCGCCGCCGGTCGGGCCTCCAGCGCATGCTCGTACTCCTGGGCGGCCTCGGCGGCTCGGCCAGCCGACTCGTTCAGGTCGCCGAGCTGATAGGCGATTTCCGCCGCGCGCGCGTCGTTCGGGAACTCGCCCCGATAGCTTTCCAGCTCCTTGCGGGCTTCCTCGGTCTGGCCGACCAGTCGCTGGCAGAGCGCCAGGTTGTAGCGCGCGGCCGACCGGACCTCGCGCGATGCGGTGTCCTCCAAGGCCCGCATGAACGCCACCGCGGCCTGGGTGTAGTCCTTGGACTCGAACCGCATCAGACCGAGCCGGAAGCTCACCGTCGAGGCCAGCTCGCTGCTCGGGAAGAACGACAGGAACTGCTCGTAGGCTTGCCGCGCCTCGTCGGGTGCCTTGGCCTGGGCATAGGCATCGGCGAGCAGGAACTGGGCTTGGTCGGCAGCCGAGTAGCCCGGGAACTGGCTCACCACGCGACGGAAGCCGTCGGCGGCTTCGCGGTAGTGCTTGTCCTGGTAGAGACGCTTGGCGATTTGGAACTGGGCGTCGGCGGCGAACGCGCTGGTCGGGTACTGCTCCACCAGCCGCGCCAGCACCTCGGCGCCGCGTGGGCTCTGGCTCAACCGATACAGCGCCCGCTCGGTGCCGCGCGTCGCCTCGCGCGCCGCCGGCGTGCCCGGGAAGCGCTCGATGGTGGAGGAATACGCCTCCAGCGCGGCCCCGTCGTGACCGGCGTTGTACTCGCACTGCGCGAGACGCAGCATCGCCAATGCGCCCGCCGAGCTGCCGGCGAAGTTCTTGAGCAACCCCTGGTAGCAGCGCTTGGCGTCCTCGTACTTCTCGGCCTGGAAGTACACGTCGCCCGCACGGGCCCAGGCGCGCTCGGCAAGCGACGAGCTGCCGCTGTCCCGGACGATCGTCTCCCAACGGTCCACGGCGTCGCCGGCCCGGTCGAGCCGCAAGTAGCAGAGCCCCGCCTGATAGAGCGCCATCAACCGCTTGGGGTGACCCGGAAACCGGCGCAGGAAATCCTCGTAAGCCCCCCCGGCCTCGCGGTAGCGTTTCTGGTTGAACCGCTCGTGCGCGATGTCCAGGACTGCGCCGCTCACGATCTGTTCGTTGCCGCTGGCCCCGTAGCGGGCGAGCAACCGCTCCTCGGTGGCAATGGCGAGGCTGTCCTGACCTTGCCGCGCGTAGGTCCACGCCAGCAACTTGGTGGCCGAGGCGCCGAGAGCATGGTCTGGATACTCCTTCATCAGCTTCTCGAGGGTGGCCTGGGCCTCCGGGTAGCGCGCCTGGGCGGCCGAAGCGTCGGCATCGATCAGCAGCGCGTAGGCGCGCCACGGCGAGTGACTCTCCGGCATGCTGTGCAGCAGCAGGTGCGGAGCCCCGGTGAGTTGACCGAGGTTGCCGGCGCGGTGATACGACAGCTCCAACAGACACAGCGCGGCCTCGACCAGCTCCTGGTGCGAAGGCGACGCGAACACCAGGTGTCCCGCCGGGTCGTGGCTCACCGCGTACCGATCCAGCACCAATTGGAAGTACGGAGCCGCCGCCAGCGGACGTCCCTGGGTCATGAGCCCGACGCCGGCCAGGTAGGCCGCAGCCGGCGCTTCGGGCTCGAGCGGATAGCCGGCCACCACGGCCTGGTAACTGCCCGTCGCATCGGCGTGACGTCCGAGCGCGTCGAGGCAACGGGCGACGCGATACTGGGCGCTGGCCGCGACCTTGTGCTGGAAGTAGGTCGTCAGCACCCGGTTCAGCTCGACGATCGCCTCGGACGCCTTGCCTTGGCTCACCAGGGCTTCGCCGACCAGGAACTGGGCGCGCGCCGCCACGTCGGTTCCGGCGTGGTGCTCCACCACTCGGCGCAGCAGGACGAGCGCCGAGTCGGTCCCGCCGCCGAGGAACACCGCCCCGGCATGGCGCAGTTCGGCCTCGGCCTGAACCTGCGGATCGCTCGCGAGGCGCGCGACGCGCGCAAACTCCTCGCCCGCGCTGCGATAGTCGTTGGCGGCGAGGAACATGTCCGCCTTGGCGAGCAACGCGGGGTCACGCAGCGGCGAGTCCGGATACCGCCCAGCCACCTCCTGGAACGCCGCCGCCGCCTTGAGCAGCGCGCCCTGCTTCTGCAGGCACATCGCGCGCAAGTACGTGGCGGGGGCCGTCGTCGTCTTGGGGCCCAGCTCGGCGAGGGCCTGGTCCGCTTTGCCGGTCAAGTAGAGTGCCGTCGACTTGGCCAACACGAAGCGCGGGTCCTTGACGACCCACGCTGGCCCCGCACCCAATGCGGCGAGCCGCTTGAGCGACGGTTCGATCTCGCCGCGTCGGATCAGGTTCCAAGCCTGGTGCAGCCGCGCCTCGGTGATCAGCGGGCTCTGCGGATACTTCTTTTCCCACTTCTCCCATTCGCGCGCCGCCTCGGCGTCGCGGCCCTCGGCCTCGAGGGCCTCGATCGCACCGAACGCGGCGTCGGCGGCGAACCCGCTCTTTCCCTGGGCCTCTACCGCCGACCGGAACGCTTCGCCCGCCGCTTTGAAGTCACTGCGCTCGTATTGGATCCTTCCATCCAGGAGCCGCGCGGCGAGGCGCTCGTCGGCATCCAGACGACCTCGCAGCACCTGCGCCACGGATTGCTGTGCCTGATCGAGGGCCGCGACCCGGTCCGCCCCGACGAGCGCCCGCTGGGACTCGTAGACATCTCCCACCTCCTTGAGGGTTGCAGGGACGGGCTTGTCCCCACGCCCCGGAGCCCGCGCCAAGGCAGGGGCGCCGGGGATCCATCCGGCCACCAGCAGGGCGACCGTGGTCGCCCCGAGGCCGACCGCAACGCGTCGTACGGATCGCATGGCCGCGCTCTCCGCCGTCACTGGACCGGAACCACCGGAACGTCGCCCTGCGGCCCACCGGTCGAGATCTCGACCATGCGCACCGGACCCGTCACGATGCGGCCTTCCAGGTCTTTGACGACCAGGCTGTACCGGTACACGCCGTCCGGGAGCGGCAGACCGTTTTCGTCTTTGCCGTCCCACTGGATGTGCGAGGGCGGCTGGCCCTTGCCACCGAACCGGCGGACCACCTCGTCGGTCTTGCTGTGGATGTCCAAGCTCCACGACTCGGGCTCGGCCTTGGTGCGCGCGTTGAGCGAGATCTTCGTGACCGCCTTCTCGCCGGTCGGAGAGAACATGGCGGGCTCGGCGCGGGAGCTGGCGAAGAAGCCGCCAAATCGGTAGCTCAGGCCCACCCGATGCGTCACGCCCAGCGTCTGGTTGGCGACGCCGTAATCGAGCTGGTACTGGGGCGCGAAGCGGTAGGTAAAACCGCCCGTGCCGTAGGAGTCGTCGAAGCCGAGTCGCAGCGCGATCCCCGGCTGGAGCCAGTACTCGCCTCCGCCGTGGAGCTGGGCCCCCAAGCCGTCGGAATGGTCGAGCTGCACGGCGACCAAGCCGCGGCCGTCGAACACGCGGACCGCGAAGCCACCGCGCAACTGTGTCGAATAGGCCTCCTCGACGTCGCGCAGCTTCATCGTCGGGCCGGCCAGGTTCATCGCCGAAGCGCCGACGCGCACCGTGGGGGTGATGTCGTACCAGCCGCCGAGATCGATCCCGAAGCCCTGGGCGCTGAAGTCTTCTACGGTCTGCTGCACGAGCTTGAGGTTGGTGCCGACCGCCCAGCGCCTCGAGAACGCCTTGGACGCGGTGAGGAGGTACGCGGTCTCCCCCTCGTGGAAGGTGCCGAGCGGGTCGTTCATCTCGTTGGTCTTCTGGAAGTCGCTCGAGCCGAGCGACAGCACGCTGACGCCGAAGCTCGGCAGCCAGCTGCCCGGGACCGCGAAGCTGAAGCCGTTGATGGCGGTGTCCTCGAACAGCCGCGCGGTCTCGAAGCGCAGCTCGTTCTGATCCATGGCCGAGAGCCCCGCCGGGTTCCACAGCACGCCGAGCGGATCGTCCGCGGTCGCCACGAACGCGCCGCCCAGGCCGAGCGTGCGGGCGCTCGAGTACTGGGACAGCCATTCACCCGGGGTCCCGGCCGACGCCTCTTCGGCGCGGGCCGGCGCGGCCTGGGCCATGGTCAGAGCCAGGACGGCCGCCGCCCCACTTCTCCATGCCAAGCGCTTGCGGTTCATGTGGCCTCCTAGCGGACGACCGCGATCTTGCGGCGGATGACGTGCAGGGTCTCCCCCTGCCCCTGGGCTTCGATCAAGGCGATGTACCCGCCGCTGGCGACCGTTTCACCCTTGCCGTTCTTGCCGTCCCACGGGACTTCGTTGAGCCCCAGGGTCCCTCCCACGTCGCCGCGGGGGAAGGTCTTGCGAAGCACCAGATCGCCGCTCTGGGTGAAGATCCGCAGCGTGACCTCGGCGTCGTCGTCGAGCTTGTAGGCGATCGTGGTCGGCTGGTCGGGCGGATGGAACGGGTTGGGGTAGTTGGTGACGAACCCCCCCTTCGCGTACGGATCGACGAAGGCGGTCTGGAGGTTGAGGTCCTTCACCAAGTTGTTGGAGGTCGCGCGGATCACAGTCGTATCGGGCTGCCGCGGGCTCAAGAAGTCGGCGTGCGCCACGCCATCCGAACCGGTGACGTTCTCGCTCGGCCCGAGGGTCCCGGTGCCGGAGATGAGCTCGAAGGTCATCGGCTCGCCGGGTATCGGGTTACTGTACCGGTCCGTCACCAGCGCGCTGATGGTGGCGTGCTTGTTGCCGCCCACCCAGGGTGGCGAGCTCGAGACCTTGAGCGACTCCGGTTGCCCGGGGACGATGGCAATGGCGTTGCTGGCGCCCGATTGGTTGCCGGCGTCGTCGCGGGCAATGATCACGATCGGCTCGGCGAAGGTGTAGTACACCGGGATCGCGCGCTGCCCCTGGAAGAGCTGGAACTGCGTGGGGACTAGCGTGCCGCGGCCCGGCGTCGGCGGTTGGACCGAAGCGCGCTGAGCCTCGACGGTCACGAGCGAGTTGATGTCCCGGATCACGCTGCCGGCGGCGTTGACCGCCTTCACGGTCAGAGTGAAGTTCTCACCCGCTCGCACCGTATCGGGGCTCACCGAGGCCACGAGATGGAAGCCGCTCTGGATCACGCTCACTTGGGTGCAACTCCCCGTGATCGTCGACTGGCTCACGTCGGACACGCAGATCTGGTTGTAGCCGCCACGATTCAGGGTGATCGCCATCTCGGCCTGGCCGTCCACCAGCGCCTCGTCGGGGGGCAGGACGACGTCCGAGGAGGGGGCGTCGCTGGTGATCCGTGCCACGTCGGTCACGCCTCCGACCGGGTTCCACCACTGGTCGGTGGCTACCACGGTGACGATGAACGAGTAGCTCATGGACTCATCGGTGGGATCGCCGGTGCGGCCGCTCACGGTGCCGGGGGCCACGCGCTCACCGGGTGCCAGCACCAGCAGGCGCGAGAAGGTGCCGCCGGTCACCGGGATCGGGCTCGAGGTGTTCGGATGCATGGAAGGCTGTGTGATGTCGGTGGCGGTGATGGTCTGGAGCCCGATCCGATAGAGCGTGGTCGGGATCAGGAGCTGGCCGTTGGCGAGCGCGGTCCGCGCCGGCATGCCGGCGAACTCGTCGGTCGAGCTGAGCGCGATGCTATCGCTCACGCTCGTGACCAGGTTCCAGTAATCGTCCACCGCGCGCACCGTGAGCGTGAACGGTGTGCCGGCCGCCTGGGTGGTCACCGGCCCCTCCTTGCCGTCGGCCGTGCCACCCTTCGGCGTCTCGGCGGGTGCCAGCACCTGGAGCCCGGCGAAGGGCCCCGGGTCGACGACGAAGTTGTTGCTGGTCCCGGTGTGAGGCGGCGACACGTAGTCGGCGCAGGTGAACGAGACGTTCTGGCCCGCCCCCCTGAACGTCATCGGTCCGGACCATTGGCCGTTGGTGAAGCTGATGGCTTCGGGCGTGATGCTGCCGGCGCCGGTATTGGCGACCAAGACGGCGTCGCCGGCATAGTTGGGAACGGTGTTTCCGTTCGAGTCGGTCGCCCGAATGGTGACGTCGACCGGCACGCCCGCGGTCTGGGGCGAGGCGATGGTCGAGACCACGAAGTGGTCCACGGAGCTCGGGATCACGGGGATACCGGGACTCGTCATTCCCTGGATCGAGGTGTTGGTGAGGTCGGACACCGTGAGCGTCTGCGTGCCCACCGTGCCGAGCGACACCGAGAACGTGCGGTGGCCAAAGGGGGCGCCGCTCAGGGCCCCGGTCTGGGGCGTGTTGGCGGCCGGATCGCTCGAGACGATGCGCACGTTGTCGGTGCTCGGAACTTGATTCCAGTAGGCGTCCGTGGCCCAGATGTCCACGGTGAAGGCGCGGCCGGCGCTCTGGGTCGCCGGGCTTCCCGTCTTTCCGCTCGGGCTACCGGGCAGCGGAGTCTCGCCCGGCACCACGATCTGGACCCGCGAAAAGGGCCCGGGGTGGACCGTGAACGGATCGCTGGTGCCGTTCTTGGCGGGATTGGCGTCCAGGTAGGCGTACAGGTTGACGTTGCCGCGGTTGATGCTGGTCTCGTCGGCGCGATACATGGTGACGTCGCCGGTCCACGACCCGCTGGCGAGCGTCACGTACTCGGGCGTGATCCGCCCGTCGCCGTAGCTCGTGATCTCCTTGAGATGGACCTGGCCGTTGTAGCCGGTGACCACGGCGCCGCTCGGGTCACGCGCCTGGAGCGAGACGCTCATCGGAATTCCGGCGTACTGGTTCTTCTGGTTGATGGTCGAGAACGTGAAGCCCTGCAGAACCAGGGACTGCACCGCCGAGGAAACGCCGTTCGGGATGGTGTTGTCGGTCAGGTCGTCGGCGGAGATCGTGAAGGTGCCGAAGGCGTTGAAGGTCACCGTGAAGGTCGCCGTGCCCGCCACGAACTGGGCCGACGGCGGCAGCGTCGCGCTGGCGTCGGAGGAAAGGACCTGGATCGCGTTGGTCACCGACACGGTGTTCCAGGCGTCGTCACACGCCCGGACGGTGATCGAGAACGGTACGTTCGCGGTCTGCGCGGTCGGCGAGCCGGACTTGCCGGTGCCGGTGCCGGGCGCGGCCGTCTCGCCGGGCAGGAGGACCTGGAGCTGCGTGTAAGGACCGGCGGCGGCGGGCGCCACCCACAGCGCGGCGGCGATCCAGGTAGTTGCCGCCGCGGCCCGTATGATTCTCGTTACCGCATGCACGATTTCGACCCTCGCTGGTGGTGGGGAACACCCCGCTCGAGCCGCCGCCACTCGGCGGTCTCTCGCCGGACGCGCGTACCGGACTCGAGCGCGCCCCGT
Source organism: Candidatus Eiseniibacteriota bacterium (assembly GCA_036505355.1). Classification (GTDB taxonomy): domain Bacteria; phylum Eisenbacteria; class RBG-16-71-46; order RBG-16-71-46; family RBG-16-71-46; genus WS-8. The sequence continues at coordinate 35,106 of DASXTP010000070.1, forward strand.
GGTCGGGCAGCCGGAACGACAGGCTCCGGCCGACCGCGCGGTCCCTAGGCAGGGGGTGTGCCTGAAAATCGTGCAGAAGGCATGACGAGCGGGTGGCGGAGGGTCAACCGATTGGGAGGCCGCGAGTCCGGACCTCACGTGTGTCCAAGGGCCGGAGCCAATCGGCGCAAATTCCAACCGCTGGAAGCCACGAATGGGTCAAGTTCACCAGCCGGCGGCGTGCGGAGCGCGACGACGGGGCTGCAGGGTGCGAGGCCGGTGCGCTATCTTGGGCGCCCATGCCGACGCTCGCCGCCGACTCCGTTGCGGACGCCGCCCTGTATTGCCGTGGACTTGTCAAGCGCTACGGGCGCCTGGTCGCGGTGGACCAACTCGACCTCGAGGTGCGCACCCAAGAGTGTTTCGGTTTGCTGGGACCGAACGGGGCCGGGAAAACCACCACGATCGAGATCTTCGAGGGGCTCAACACCGCCGATGAGGGCGAGCTGGGCGTCCTCGGCCAGACCTGGGGACACGGCGATGACCGCCACTTGCGCGGGCGGCTCGGCATCCAGCTCCAGGAAACCCGACTGCACGAGAAGCTGTCGGTCGAGGAGACCGTGGGGCTGTTCCGCAGCTTCTACCGTCGTGGTCCGTCGGTCGACGAGGTGCTGCGCCGGGTCCAGCTCGAGGAGAAGCGTCACGCCTGGGTGGGCAAGCTCTCCGGCGGCCAGAAGCAGCGCCTCTCGGTGGCGTGCGCGCTAGTGAACTCGCCCGAGGTGCTGTTCCTGGACGAGCCCACCACCGGGCTCGATCCCCAATCCCGCCGCCAGCTCTGGGACCTGATCGACGACTTCCGTCGCGGCGGAGGCACCACCCTGCTCACCACCCACTACATGGACGAGGCCGAGCACCTCTGCGATCGGGTAGCGATCATGGACCATGGCAAGGTGATCGCGCTGGGAACGCCGCGCGAGCTGATCGCGACGCTGGGCGCCGAGCACGTGGTGGAGTTCTCGGTCCACGGAGACTTCGATCTGGACACCGTGCGGCACCTGGCCGGGGTGGTCGAGGCGCGGCGCGAGGCCAGCGGATTCGCGCTCACCGTTCGCGAGCCCCACGTGGCGGTGCCGGCGCTGCTCGCTGAGCTCGCCCGGCAGCGAATCGAGCTGGCCGCGCTTACCACCCACCACGCCACGCTCGAGGACGTGTTCGTGAGCCTGACCGGAAGGACGCTCCGTGACGAATGAGTGGCTTCGCATGATTCTGCAACCTGGGGCGCATCGGCGGCGGGGCCGAAAGGCCTCGCGGCCCGCTCGGCTCCCGCACCGTGCTCGGCCTCGCTGCATCCAGTCGCGTCTCCGCCCTCCCTGGCTGCAACGCTCCTCGGACGCACCGCGAAGCCTTTCGGCCCCGCCGCCCTCACGGTCCTATCGGGAATCGCCAAGCGCATGACCTCGCTCGATCGCTCGCCCCTGTTCCAGCTCACCAAGACCCGGATGTTGGCCTTCCTGCGCGAGCCGGAGGCGATCTTCTGGGTCTTCGCGTTCCCGATCCTGCTGGCGCTCGCGCTGGGGATCGCGTTCCGTTCCTCGGGCTCGCAGAAGTCCAGCGTCGGCATCGAGGCCGGACCCGGGGCTGAGGCCCTGGCCAGAGCGCTCGCGACCTCGCCCTACCTCACGGTGCGCACGCTCGAGCCGGATGAGGCCCGGGCGGCGCTGCGTCGTGGCAAGATCGCCGTGCTGGTCCGCTCGGGAAGCGACGGCACGCCGACGCTGGCCGACGATCCGTCGCGGCCGGAGACCCGGCTCGCCGAGCTGGTGGTGGCCGACGCGCTGGAGCGGGCCGCCGGCCGCAAGGACCCGGTCCCGCTTCGGGTCGACACCCAGGTGCGACCGGGGTCGCGCTACATCGACTTCGTCCTGCCCGGGCTGATCGGCTTGAACTTGCTCGGCACCGGCATGTGGGGCATCGGCTTTCCGGTCGCCAACGCGCGCCAGCTCAAGCTCTTGAAGCGCCTGATCGCCACCCCGATGCGCCACCGCGACTATCTCTTGTCGCTAATGCTCGCCCGCATCGTCTGGCTGGTGCTGGAGGTAGTGGCCATCCTGGCGTTCGGCTGGTTCGCCTTCGGCGTCCGCATGCGCGGCTCGTGGCCCGGGTTCGTGGTCGTGACCCTGATCGGCGCCCAGTGCTTCTCGGCCATGGGCCTGCTGGTGGCGAGCCGCGCTCGCACCATCGAGGCTGTCTCGGGGCTCATGAACTTGGTGATGATGCCGATGTGGCTGCTCTCCGGCAGCTTCTTCTCGTCGGAGCGCTTCCCGGCGGTGATGCAGCCATTGGTCCAGGCGTTGCCGCTGACCGCCGCCAACGACGCGCTGCGCGCGTTGATGAACGAGGGCGCGAGTTTTGCGGCCACCGTCCCCGAGCTCGGGATCCTGGTGGCCTGGGGCGCGGTCAGTTTCTTCGTCGCCCTCAAGATCTTCCGATGGGAGTAGCCGGGCCGCGGGCGCTCGTTTCGAGGATCACACCGTCCAAGGGACCGAGCGGCGCCGCCGCGATCGAGCCTCCGGCAAAGCATCCGTCGGCGTCTCGGGGGTGGACTTGGGTTGCAGGCGTGACGGTCGCGGCGGCCGCCTGCATGGCCGCACTGCGGCTGGTGGCTCTGGTCCGGTCCGATCCCGGACTTCCGACGTGGGATCCCGCGTCGCACGGCGTGGTCGGACTCGATCTCGCTCACGCGCTGCGGCGGGCAGACCCTCTCGGATTTCTCGCGACACTCAATAACCAAAGTCTTTGGCCGTTCGTCCATTCGCTTCTCCTCATGCCGTTCTTCCTGGCACTCGGCGACGACTACGCCACGGCCGAGTTCGCGAGCACCGTGTTCTACGGCTTGACCGTGGTCGCGATCTTCTGGGCCGGCCTCGGCCTCGGCCCACGATCGAGCCGCTGGATCGGGACCCTGGCCGCCACCTTCGCGCTCTGCTCGCCGGCCTTCGCTTCCTTCGGCAGCGTCGCCATGCTGGAGATCCCGGGAGCCTTGTTGCTGGCTTCGGCTCTGGCCTGCCATGCCCAATCCAGCAGGGAGGGCCATTCGCCGCGCTGGCTGGCCGCTTCCGGGATCGCGGGAGCGGCGCTCTTCTTCTGCAAGTACAACTATGGGCTCTTGTGGCTGGTGCCGCTCGCCGGCTTCGAGGCCGGGGTCCACCGCCCCGCCGAGCGTCGCGCCTTGGCCGGTGCCCTGCGACGGTCCGTCCGAGGCGGGCTCTTGCGACGCCCGATCCCGCTCCTGCTCCTGGCCTTCCTCGCCTTTGCCGTGGGGCTCGAGGTCACCGGGGGCTTCGTGTTCCACTGGGCGGGCCGCGAGGTCTCGGTACGCTCTCCGGGCAACGCCGCCACCGCCGTCTACTACGTCGTTGTGGCTTGGGTCGGCTCGCGCTGGCTGCGCCATCGCGAGCATCTCGAGGCGGCCTGGAAAGGCGTTCCCGCCCGCCTGCGGGGGCTCACCCCGTGGGTGCTGATCCCGATCGGAGCCTGGTTCCTGGTCCCGCCCCATCTCAAGGAGTTTGTCCGCTTCCTCGTCCCCCACAGCCAGGGGCCACCGCCCTGGACCCTCGAGGGGCTGCTCTACTATCCGCGCGCGTTCCTCACCGACTACTCGCCGACCCCTCTCGTTGGCCTGGTCGTCCTGCTGCTGGCGCTTGCCCCGACGCCACCCGCCGGACAGCGCGTGGGGGGAGCAAGGGCCATGGGGGCCGCGCGCGACCCGCGGGCGCTGCTCACGCTGGCCATGGGTCTCGGGCTGGTGGCGACGACGCTCCACTCCTACCACGATCCGCGATTCTTCTTCACGACGGCGCTTCTCGTCTGGCTGCGCTCGGCGGTCGTGGCGGAGGGCTGGATGGAATGGGCATGGGTTGGGCTGCGCCAGCTCGCCCACGGCGCAGCCCGGGGGAGCAGGCCGTGGCGGATCCCGGACGGACTGTGGGGTCTGATCGTCCTGCCGCCCCTGGTGTGGGCCGCTGTGGCGACGCCGGCCCTCGATCGGGCGCGGGCCTGGCGCCAGGGCCTTCACACTCCCCCCCGCTTCGCGGCCGTGCTCGACGATCTGCTCGCCGACGTCGAGCGCGCAGGTGGCGGCGGTGTGCTCTTTGGCTACGGCAACCAGCTCAGTCCGGCGCTGCTGCACTGGCAGGCGACGCTGCGGCGGGCCCCGATCGGGCGCGCCCGCCTCCCTGAGCTGCTGTGGCTCCCCCCCGGCACGTCCGAGGGCGAGGCCCGGGCGCGGACCGAGCGGCTCCGAACCGAACACGCGCCCATCTTCTCGGCGCTGCCGGAGACTCCGGATGCCATCGTTCGCCCCGAGACGCGGGAGGAAGTTCGTTCCGACAGCATCATGGTGGAGCGCCTGGCCAACGATCCGGGGGTCAGACGGCTGAGCGACCGGATCGTGCCGGGCACCGGGTATCGGCTGCGGACCTTCCGCTTCTCGTCGTGAGTCGTCGGAGCGAGCCGATCGTTTGACAGGCCAGGCGCAAGGCGATCCATCCGCCCCGGGGCGGATGACCCACGAGGCCTGGGCACGTGGCGCCACGAACTCCCGAGCCAGTGGCTGGAGGCGACCCCGCTCGGTGCCCAACTAGGAGAGTCGCTCAAGGGACTTCGGCCTCGGCCACCCGCACCCGCGCCGGCTTCCCGGCGTCGGTCCAGGCGAAGATCAGGCGCCGGCCGCTCCGCACCGTGCGGGGAAAACCGCTCGACCGCGCCGCCGCCGTGCGAGCCACGGTGAACGCCGGACTCCGGGAGCCGTCGCTCGTCACGCCACGCCCCAGGATCCGGGCCTCCTGGCCCTGGGTCTCGAGCCAGACGACCAGCGCGGAGCCGTCCTCGAGCAGCACGACATCGGTACGCCCCAGGGGGTCGCCGTCATCGACGCGGATCGGAGGATCGAAGGTCCGGCCGCCGTCACTGGAGAAGCTCACCAGCACCCGAGCCGAGTCCGCCGCCATCGTGTACCAGGCCACGGCGACTCGGTGGCCGCGCGCGTCCAGGGAAGGACCGTTCACCGGGCAACCCTGGATCTTCCAGCCGTCGGGATGCAGCGCGTGGGGTTCGCTCCAGCGTCCGTCCTCGAGCCGGACCACGGAGATGTCCCGAATCTCGTCCGGGCTGCGGTCGCGATAGGCGACCACCAGGCCCCGCACCACCACGACCGCGGCGGTCTGGCAACAGTCACAGACTCGACCATCGAGCTCGCGCTCGTCGTACAGCGTCCCCTCGGGGCTCAAGAGCGCCGTGCGCAGCGTCATCTCGGCGTGGCTTTCATCGTGAGAGTCGGCAACACCGGCGGCGCCGTCGGCCGCTGCCTTGCGCCCGTCGAGCCAAATCGCTCGAACGCCCCCGCCTCCCATGGGCTCGGTCGGCCGTACGTCCGTGGGAGAGCGGTCGGGACTCGCCGGAGACGCTACCAGCGAGATGAAGCCATGCTCGGTCGGCGTGCCATCCCGGTGCGGCACCGTGGGACGGCTCCAGGTCCGGCCCCCATCCTGGGATTGCGCGATTCGGACGTCGTAAGCGTAGGTCGCCCCCCCGCTCTTCCACGGCCAGGCGATCGCCAGGCGACGCGAATCTACGGCCAGCAAGACTGGGCAATCGGCCCAGTTGACGAAGAACGAGTCGCCTTCGGCGATCGTCCCGGGCTTCCGCCAGCCTTGGCCCTCGAGTCGCGAGACGCGCAGCGCGTGCGCGGCGCCGCGCTTCTCGAGCCAGCTTAGGAACACCGCGCCGTCCGGTGCGACGGCGAGGCTGGGCTCGCCGCTCCCCGGAGGGGCGGGCGAGCGAAGCGAGCGCAGCGAGACGAGCGGAGAAGCGGCGAGCGCGCGAGCGGACGGCCAGCCGATCACCAGGCAAGCGAGGATGCCGAGACACGACGGCCAGAGGCGGAGCACCATGCGGGCACGGTACCATGCTCGACGATCGCATTTATGTCCGACGGCAGTGTGTTCGGGACGCCCGCCCCGGTTCGAACCGGAGCCCTGGCGCCGGCGGCGACGCGGCCGCATCTTGACAGGCCCATGGGTTAGGCGCTCCATGGGAGCAGGAGGGTAGTGCCTCGGCCCCGGACGCGCCAGCTTCGAGGGCGATGGCCGGGAGCGCGAGCCGGGAAGCGGATTCCAGTCACCCGGCGATTCCGGCGTTGCCCGGCCAACGCGCTGCCCGTATCGTCCCCACCATCCCGGATCGGTGACATCGACCGCGCGGTCGATGTCGGTGTGATCCTCGCGAGGGAAGGAATGGAAGCTCGGCCGCCCGCACGCAATCGCTTCGTCCTCGCCCTGCAGCGGTTCCGCCGTCGGCGCACACGGCCGAAGGACGCTGCCCCGCGGCGGCGGCGTACCTCCGGGACTTCTCTTGCGACGGCGCTGCGCGACGGTTCGTCGTGGTCGGGCTGCTGTTTCTCTACATCGGCCTCCTCTCGACCGAGGCCTACTACGTCGCGTTCGGGATCCGCTACCAGTTCCTCGGACTGACCTCTTTCCACATCGTCTATCGGGGCCTCACCGTCGTTCGCGACGCTCCCTATCTCCTCGTTCCCTACGCGCTCGCGGTCTTGTGGCTCACGTTCTACGACGCCTTCGCATCACGTTATTGGCCCCGCCTCGCCGAGCTGCGGATCGCCACCACCTTCCTGCTCAGCTTTGCGTTGCTGGTCGGGAGCTACCCGCTGGCTGTCGCGGCCGGGCGTCATCAGGCCCGGACCGACATGGCCACCCAGACCACTGGGCTTCCGTCGGTCACGGAGATGAATGGCGCTCCGATCTTGGAGACCGTCCGGCCCGAGGATCAATACCGTCTACTTCTATCGGACGGTGACTATGTCTACCTGATCGAGACAGTCCCCTTGAACGATGTTCGCAAAGAAGCCCAGCCCATCATCACCCGAATCGCAAAAGGAGACATCCATGTGCTGCGCACGGGACATTAGAGCGATGTGGATCGGAGCGATCGCCGTTGGACTAGGACTTCTGTCGGTCGTCGATCCCTGTACCGCGGACATGGTGGCCACCACCACGATCCAGTGGTTCGGAAGGATCTCTCGGATCGGGAATGGCGTCGTCGAGATCCAGAAGGGCTGTGGTAACGAGGCCGAGGAGATTGGCTTCGCGGATGTGATCCGGATCGAAGTCAGCGATCGTTGTGCTGCTGCGGCCGGGGTTGGCAAAGGCGACAATCCGTCTGACACAGGAACGCCCGCGGTCTCGCGCACCGTCACGCTTCATCGAACCAATTGCGGCGAGCAGAGACGCGAGGTCTATCGCGTGAAGTTTCGCGGCGCGGGGACGGTCCTCATCGACGGGGTCGAACTGAACGAGGACCAGGTGGATCTCAAGTTGACGAATGGCAAAGGCGTCTTGCGAGGCCCCAAGCACGGCATTCTGTGGATCAAGACGTACTGCGCCACGCCGGCGGAGATTGAGCGGACGGATTCCTGGCCTGCGGAGTTCTCACTCGTGCCTTGATCGGCATCCGTCCCGGCTCGTCTTCTGGTGTCCTGTACCAGCAATTCGCGTACAAAACTGGCGACACCCACGGCCCGGCCCGGGCGTCCACGGTGCGTCGCTCAAGGTGCACGAGGATGCGCCGCACCGTCGCCAGCGTGATCACGAACCCGAGGATGCGCATCGCGCCGCCACAGCGCGGGCATACCTCCACCTCCAACCGGAACACCTGCCGCAGCAGCTCCGCCCCCCGCCGCCTGCGTGCCCGCAGCGCCGGCCAGTCCGCCGCCGGCGCCTCCAGCAGCAGCACCCCGCACCTCGTAGCGCTCCGGCACGTGATCCACCCAGCGCGCGATGAATTCGAGCGCCGCCATCCGGTGGACCCCGGCGTAGGGGCCGTCGCGGCGATCCGAGATCAGTTCGACCTCAGCGCGATCGGCGTCATAACCCAGCCGCGATTCGGCCACCGGCGCGCGGGCCGAATAGCGCGCCACCCGCAGCACGCCTGCGCGGTCCTCGATCCGCGGGCCCAGGTAGGCCCCGAACCCCGAGTGCGGCCAGCCGAGCATCGTGCTCGCCTCGTCTTCCTCGAGCCACCGGCGCCGAGCGAGCACGCGGGGCGCAGGCCATGGCGCACCATCGCACCGCGACCACGGAGTGGGCATGACCTGCCTGTCGGCGTCACTGGACGCGGGCTCCGCGCTCAGGCTCAGACTGACCCCCGCGTCCCGGCTCACCTACAACCTACGGGTGGGCACCCCCCGCGCGGCAAGGGGATCTTGTCGCCGATGGCCGCGGCCAGTGGCTACCGCAGGGTGCTGAAGCCTGGCAACGCGAACCATCGCCTCCAGTGGACGCTCGCCGTGCCCCCCGCGCCGTTCTACTACTGGAGCGTGCTGGCGTTGGACGGGGCGTTCACGGGATCGCCGTTCGCGGCGGAGTACACCGTTCCCGGCGCAGCCGAGCTTCCGACCGCCTTCGCGCTGGGCGCCAACCAGCCCAACCCGTTCTCACGCGCGACCCACATCGGCTTCGATCTGCCGCGCGAGGCGGCGGTGAGCGTGCGCGTGTACGACGTGAGCGGCCCGCTGGTGCGCACACTCACCGCCGGGCGGACGCTGGCTGCCGGACGGCAGGCAGTGGAATGGGACGGTCGCAGCGAGTTGGCGCGGATCGCTCAACGGTGTTCCCTACCGGCGCAACGCTGATCAGGCAGCGCTTCGCGGCCCTCGAGTCCACACCCGGGCCACCAACGCTGCGCCGTCCTCGAGCAGCGTGTAGAGGCAGGGCACCAGGATCAGCGTCAGCAGCGTGGAGGCCGCCAGCCCCCCCATGACCGTGCGCGCCAGCGGGTAGTAGAGCACGTCGCCCACGTGGTTGGTGCCCACCGCCAGCGGCAGCATGCCCAGCACGGTGCACATCGTGGTCATCAGGATCGGCCGCAGCCGGTCGCGAGCCGCGTCCAGGATCGCCTGGCTGCGCTCGAGCCCGCGCTCGCGGAGCTGGTGGATGTGGTAGACGAGCACGATGCCGTTGTTGACCACGATGCCGATCAGGATCAGGAGCCCGATCTGCGCCATCAGGTTGAAGGGCGAGTGGCTCACGAAGCAGGTGACCGCGATCCCGACGAAGGCGAAGGGCAGCGCGAACATGATGGCGAAGGGATGGAGCAGCGACTCGAACAGCCCCGCCATGACGAGGTAGACCAGCGCCAGCGCGAGCAGCAGGTTGATCAGCATCTCCTGCTGGGTGCGGTTCTCCTCCTCGAACGCCTGGCCGAACGACCACAGGTAGCCGGTCGGGAACGCCATCGCGTCGAGCGTGCTCTTGACGTTCCGCCGCACTTCGCCGCCCCGCTTGGAATCGTAGTTGCCGCGGATCGAGAGCACCGAGCGCCGCTGCTGCCGCTCCACGCTGGCCGGCGTGCGCACGGCGCGAAAGTCGGCGACCGCGCCAAGCGGCACCGCCTTGAGCCCGCCCGCCGGGGAGCCGGAGGCCGCGAGGACCGGCATGTCCCTCAGGCCTTCGAGGCTCGAGCGGTCCTCCTCGGCGAGACGGGCCTGCACCTGGACCTCGCCCTCGGGCCCGCGGAAGCGCGGCAGCGGGCGGCCGCGGAAGAACTGGGCCACCGACGCGCCGACGGCGGCGGTGGTGAGCCCGTAGTCGAACGCGCGGTCCCGATCGACCACCACCTCCACCTCCTGGCGGCCGCGCTCGCCCCCCACCACCACGTCCGCGAGGCCGTCGATGCGCGACAACCTCCTCTGTGTTTCTTCGGCCAGCAGGTCGAGGCGCGGCCCCGGATCGCCGTACAAGTTCACCGACAGGCGTGACGGGCCGGACTGGCTCTGGTTGTCCTCGAATCGGAGCTTCAGGCTCGGGAGCTGGGGCAGACGCTCGCGCAGCACCTTACGCAGCGCCTGGGCGCCTTCGTCGTCGGCGTGACCGCTGGCCAGGTAGGCCCGCGTGATGGCGTCGTTGTTGGTGAAGTACGAATAGGTGGACTTGACGTGGAGCGAGTCCTTGCGGGCCTGGATCCACTGCTCGATGGCGGTGACGTACCGCTCCACCTCCCGGTAGTTGAGGTTGTCGGTGAACTCGTAGTGCATCGTCACCATCTCGACCTTGTTGCCGGTGAAGGCGCTCTTGTCCACCGGCATGAACATGAACACCGCCACCACGACGACCGCAAAGGCGATTCCCACCGTGGCCGGCCGGTGGGTCAGGGTCCAGCCCAGGACCCGGTGGTGGAGGGCCGAGAGGCGTTGGAGGATGCCTGGCTGGGCGCCGACCGTGATCGTCAGGAAACGACCGATGGCCAGCGGGATCAAGGTGAGCGACAGGAACAGCGAGCAGCCGAGCGTGAAGATGATGGTGCGACCCACCTCACCGATCCAGGTCGTGATCTCGGTACGGCCCCCCAGCACCAGCGGCAGGAACACGATGACCGATGTGGCGGTCGACGAGACCACCGCCGGCAGGACCTCCCGGCTCCCCTCGAGTGCGGCACGCAACCGTCCCTGGCCCCGCTCGCGTCGCCGGTGGATGCTCTCGAGCACCACCACCGCATTGTCCACCAGCATGCCGACCGCGAGCATCAGGCCCATCATCGAGAGGATGTTGAGCGTGCGGCCGCCGAAGTAGAGCAGCGCAGCCGAGGCGAGCAGCGAGAACGGAATGGCGCTCGCCACCACCAATGTGGTGACCAGGCTGCGCAGAAAGAAGTAGAGCACGATGGTGGCCAGGATGGCGCCGATGATTCCGGCCTGCAGCAGGCCTTCGAGCGAGTTGCGGATCTCCTCGGCCTGGTCGGTGAAGGTGAGGACCCGGATGCCCTTGAGCAACGGGTCGCTCTCGATGTCCTTGAGCGTGCGGCGCGCCCGGTCGGCGACCGCCACCGTGTTGGCGCCCGATTCCTTGATCACGTTGAGGCCGATCGCCCGTCCCTTGTCCAGATGCCGGCCGTAGTCGAGATCGGGCTCTGCCAAGGCAATGTCGGCGACGTCGCCGAGCTTGAGACCCCGATCGTTGACCGGGAAGGCCTGGAACTCCTCGAGACTCCCGAACTGGTTGACGACGCGCAGCGGCCAGGCCTCGTCGCGGCGCCGCAGCATCCCGGCGCTGAGGCTGCGGCTCGAGGCGTCGAGCCGCGCCAAGAGCGCGTCGGCATCGAGCCCGTGGCGCTTGAGTGCCGCGAGACGGAAGTCGATGCGCACCTGGGGTGGCTCGATGCCGTAGAGCTCCACCTTGGCCACGCCCGCCAGGCGGCGCAGCGGATCGGCGACGTGGCGATTCAGGAGCTCGTAGTCGCGCGAGAGATCGCGCTCGGCGGCAATCCGACACTCGAGGACCGGGATGTCGGACGAGCGGAAGCTGTTCACCTGGATCAGGTCGACGTCCACCGGCAGGCGATCCCTAATGCGGTCCAGCTTCTCCCGCGCTTCGACCCGCAACGGCGCGATGTCCTCGCCCCAATCGAATTCCACGTTCAGGTTGGCGGCATTCGCCGAGGACCACGAGTTTATGCGCCGCACCCGGCTCAACGTGGCGAGCGCCTCCTCGGCCGGGCGCGTGATCTCCTCTTCGACCTGTGCAGGCAGGGCGTTCGGGTACGGGATGGTGATCTCGAGCGACGGGAAGCTCACCTCGGGAAGGAACGCCAGCGGCAGCTTGGGGACCGAGATCGCTCCCAGGGCCAACACCGAAACCAGCACCATGCTGGCGGTGACGGGGCTGCGCAGACTCCAACGAGGAAGATTCATGGTCGAGGAGGCTGGTTCCTTCCGGGCGGCCTCAGGGTTTCCGATCCAAGGTTGCGTACACGACCGGCAGGATGACCAAGGTCAGCACCGTGGCGCTGGTGAGCCCGCCGATCAGGGTGAGGGCCAGCGCCGAGCGAACCTCGGCGCCGGGACCGATCCCGAGCGCCATCGGCAGCAGGCCCAACACGGTGGTGAGCGCGGTCATCAGGATCGGGCGCATCCGCACGAGGCCCGCCTCGATCAGGGCCTCCTCCTTGGGCACACCGCGCTGGCGCAACTGCTTCACGTAGTCGATGAGCACGATCCCGTTGTTCACCACGATCCCCGCCAGCACCACCGAGCCGATCAGCACCATCACGTTCACCGACGTTCCGGTGACGAGCAACGTGAGCACCACCCCGCCGACCGCCATCGGCAGCGTGAACATGATGACGAAGGGATGGAGCAGCGACTCGAACTGGCTGGCCATGACCAGGTACACCAGGAACACCGCCAGCACCAAGGCAAAGCGCAGCGACCGGAACGAGTCCGCCAGCTCCCGGTTCTGTCCTGCCAGCGTCACCTTCGCCCCCGGAGGGACCTGGATGCGCTGCAACGAGCCATCGATTTCGCGGGCGGCCGAGGCGAGGTCGCGACCCACCAGATTGCACGACACGACTGCGGCGCGCTGCTGCGCGATCCGCCGGATCTCGCTCGGGCCGCGAGCCACCGACACCTCGGCAACGGCGGCCAGCGACACCGGTCGCCCCTGGCTCCGGCCGACCTCGAGGTTGCCGATCGACGACACCGCCGAGCGCTCGCCTTCGGTGGCGCGCACCCGCACGTCGAGCTTGCGGTCCAGGTCGCTGAACTGGGTCGCGGCCTCGCCCTGCACCGCGTTCCGCACCAGGCGCGAGGCGCTCGCCGGATCCAGGTTCAGCGTTGCCAGGCGGTCGCGGTCGAAGCGGATCTGCACCTCGGGGTCGCCGAGCCGCATCGAGGACTGCACGTCCTGCACTCCCGCGACCGCGGCCAGGCGCTGCGCCACGTCGCTCGACAGCGTGCGTAACGTATCGAGGTCGTAGGCGTAGATCTCGACCTCGACCGCGCTCTTGAAGCTGAGCAGCGCGGGCCGCTCGAATTCGTACTCGAGCCCTGGCACGCCGTCCATGGCCTGCCGGAGGCGATTGGCCAGCTCGGTTTCGGCACGGCGGTTCGTGGCCTGCTTGAGCGCGACGGCGATCTGCCCGCGGTTGGCCTCGCGGGCCGAGCCCGCGAAGGCCGAGAGGTCGATCTGTCCCGCGCTGGTGTACGCGAAGCGTACCCGTGGATCTCCTTCGACCACCCGCGCCAAGCGCCCCAGCGTCTGGTCGGTCACCCCCAGGGCCGTCCCTTCCGGGAGCCGCACATTGAAATGAAACTCGCCTTGTGAAAAAGAGGGAAACAGGTTGCGAGGCAGGAGCAGCCCGAGCAGCAACGCCACGGCGAGGCTCGCCGCTCCGAGTCCGAGCACCAGGCCGCGGCGCCTGAGCGCGGTCCTGAGCAAGCCGGGGTAGCTGCGCACCAGAAGGTCGTAGCCCGCATCGAACGGCCCCAGCAAACGGTTCACCAGGGGGGCGATCCAGCGACCCAGCACCCTGATCCCCCGCACCACCAGGCGCGGGATCAAGAGCGCCACGTGGAGGAGCCAGCGCACGAGCGTTCCCGACCGCCCCCCGCCGGATGTCGCCGGCACGAGCACCGGGGCTCCCGATCGGGCCCCCAGCGCCGCCAGCGTCGGCACCAGGGTGAGCGCGACCGCCAACGAAGCAACCTGGGACACCGAGATCGTGAGGGCCTGGTCGCGAAACAGCTGGCCGGCCAAGCCCTCGACGAACACCAGCGGGAAGAACACCGCGATCGTCGTGAGCGTCGAGGCGGTGACGGCCATCGCCACCGTCGCCGCGCCGCGGCTCGCCGCCTCCCGGGGATCGTGACCCTCCTCGCGCTTGCGGAAGATGCTCTCGAGGACCACGATCGAGCAGTCGAGAAGGTGTCCGATCGCCAGGGCCAGGCCGCCCAACGACATGAGGTTGAAGGACAATCCGAAGCGATACATGATGATGAACGTGGCGAACACCGATACCGGGATGGTGAGCGCCACGATCAGCGTCGTGGCGAGTTGACGCAGGAACGCGAACAGCACGACGACCGCCAACAACGCTCCGAGCCAGCCGGCGATCGAGACATCGGCGATCGCCTCCTCGATGAAGCGCGACTGATCCGCCACGGTGACGAGCTTCATCTCGGGCGGTAGGTGCAGGCGTTCGATCCGGCGTTTGACCGCGCGCGCCACCGCGACGGTGTTGGCGTCCCCCTCCTTGTAGATCGAGATCTCGACCGCCTCGCGCCCATCCAGCCGAGCCACCACGTCTCGATCCTTGGCGCCGCGGCTCACGGTGGCGACGTCGGCGACCCGGACCACACCGGTGGCTCCCGCATCTCCGACGCCGTCCCCTCCGCCGGCCGCGGAGCTGGATCCACGCACCGCCAGGATCACGTCACCGATGTCCTTCGGCGCCAGGAACTGGTTGGTGGCCCGGATCAGATATTCCGATCGCCCCTCGGTCAACGACCCACCCGCCAGGTTGATGTTCTCCTCCCCCAAGCGGCGCGTCACGTCGGCCAGGGTCAGTCCCACCGCCGAGAGCCGGCCGGCATCCACCTCGACGCGGACTTCCTCTTCTTCTCCGCCCACCACTTTGACCGCCGCCACGCCCGCCGCCCCTTCGAGATCGCTCTTCACGGTGCGGTCCGCGATGCGACGCAAGCGCTGCAGGTTGTCCCCACCCGAGAGCCTCAGCCTCACGATGGGGTCGAGCGACGGATCGAAGCGCAGGATGGCGGGCCGCTTCGCCTCGCGCGGCAGCGTCACCAGGTCGAGCTTCTCGCGCACCGACAGCGACGCCAGGTCCATGCGCGCGCCCGAGCCGAACTCGAGCGTGACCTCTGACTGACCGGGCCGCGACATCGAGTGCATGCGCACCAGGCCCGGGACCACGCCCACCGCTTCCTCGACCGGGCGGGTCACGAACTGCTCGACGTCGCCGGGCGCGGCATCGGGTAGGTCGGTCCGCACGGTGAGCGACGGATAGGAGATGTCGGGAAGCAGATCCACCGCCAGGCGAGAGCCGGCCACCAGGCCGAACAGCACGATCCCGAGCGTGACCATGAACACCGACACCGGGCGGCGGATGGAGCCGTCGATCAAGCGCATGCTCGCTCCTCTCGCGACGCGGTCGTCAGAAGCGGACGGACTTGATCCGCGACCCTTGCTTGAGACCTCCCTGCCCCACCGTGACCACGCTGTCGCCCGCGGAAAGACCGGCCAGGACCTGGGCGCTGTCGCCGGTCACCGCGCCCAGCGAGACCCGCACCCGAGCGACGGTGTCGCTGCGGGCGACGAACACGTAGTCCTCTCCGTCCTCGCTCACCATCGCCCGCCGCGGCAGGATCAGGGCGCTCGCGAAGCTCCCGGTCCGCAGCCGGACGCGCGCGAAGTTGCCGGGTCGCAGGATGCGCTCGCGGTCCCGCACCTCGAGCGTGACCTTGAACGTGCCGTTGGTCCGCTCCACGACTGGATTGACCAGCGCGACGCGGGCCGGGAAGGGCTTGCCCGGATGCGCATCGAGCTCGATGACGGCCGGCTGGCCCACTTGGACCCGGGGCAGCTCGCGCTCGGGCAAGTAGATCTTGGCCAGGATCGGGTCGAAATCCTCGAGACGAAAACATTCCCGCCCTGGGGTCACCGTCTCCCCCAGGTTGATGGTGCGTGCCGTCACTCGACCGGTGAAGGGCGCGGTCAGGCGGGTTTGGGTCAGGTTGTAGCGCGCCTCGTCCAGCGTCACCGCGGCGCTCCGGCGCTTGAGCTCGAGGTCGTCGAGCTCCTTGGCGCTCAGGAAGCCCTGCTCGTGAAGCTGGTTCCCGCGCTCGGCCTCTCGCTCCGCCATCTTTGCCCCGACTTCGCCGCGGTCGACGGCGAGCCGAGCCTCGGTGTCGTCCAGGCGCGCCAGCACGTCGCCGGCGTGGACCCACTGGCCTTCTTCGGCCAGGATCGCCTTGACTTGCCCCGGCCGCGAGGCCACCAGTACCGCCGTGTTGCGCGCCTCGAGCGTGGTGGTGGTCTGTAGGTAGGTGGCGATGTCACCGCGGCGGACCGCGGTCAGCTCCACGGCCGCAGCCGGGGGATCGCTCTTGTCCGACTTCTTCTTCTTGCCGTTGCCGCGGGCGTTCTGCGACATCAGCAGCCCACCCACCACCACGGCCACCAGCACGACCCCGACCGCCGACCAGAGCAGCCAGCGGCGCCCGCGCGGGCTTCCGATGCGATCATCCATCTCGACCTCCGGGAAAACGGACAGGTCGAAGCTCTTGTCCGGCGGCGCTCCGCGTGCGACACGGGGAGCGGGGAAACGGCACTCGCCGATCGCCGCGCCCGCAGTCTATACCGCCCGGACGGCCGCGGGTACAAGACCGGACGGGCGCATCGACTGGTGGGACGGGTGCCAATACGGACGGGCCCTCGAGCAGGTTGCAACCGACTGG
Source organism: Candidatus Eiseniibacteriota bacterium (assembly GCA_036505355.1). Lineage (GTDB taxonomy): Bacteria > Eisenbacteria > RBG-16-71-46 > RBG-16-71-46 > RBG-16-71-46 > WS-8. Next base: position 51,409 of record DASXTP010000070.1, read on the forward strand.
GGACCTTGGGGGCGGTGGAGGTTCGGGCGGGGGAAGGCGGCCCGGAAGCCTCTTACGGCCACGCCCCGGTGAGCAGGGCCCGGGTCTCCTCCACGGCCACCGCCCACACCGCAAGGACCTCCTCGTCGGTCCTCTGATAACGCCCGCCGCCGCTCCCATCTCCAAGCTGCGCTCGCACTTCCTTGGGGCCGAGCGAGGCCAGCCGGGCGAAGTCGATGAGCGGCTTGGAGGTTTCGGGAATCGACACGCCCGCCACCCGGGTCCAGGGGAAGCTCTCCGTCCAGGAGGCGTGTGAGGCCAGTGGGTCGATGGCCTTCACCCGGGCCCAGGTGCGCGGTGCGTTCCACCAGTCGTGGAACCGCACCTGGAGGTCGGGATGTCCCACCGCCCACTCGGCGACCATCGCCTGGGCGCGCCGGTTCCCGCCGTGGCCGTTGACGATCAGGATGCGGCGGAAGCCGACCTTCGCCAACCCATCCAGAATCTCCCGCACCACCCGCAGATGGGTCTCCGGCTCGAGGCTGATCGTGCCGGGATACTCGCTGAACAGGGGCGTGATGCCGTAGGCCACTACCGGGAAGACCAGAACCCCGAGCGGCTCCGCCGCTTCAGCCGCCACACGCTCGGCGAGAATGCTGTCGGTGCCGAGGCTCAAGTAGGCGTGCTGCTCGGTGCTGCCGAGCGGCAGCACGGCACGATTGTCGCGCTCGAGATAGTCCCTGACCTGCATCCAGTTCATGTCCGTGATGCGCATGGCGAGGCAAAAGCCTACCGCACGCGGATCAGTCTGCGCGACGACACTCGATCCTTGGTCTCGAGCACGGCAAAGTAGACCCCAGAGCCGACCTGCCGCCCGGCAGGATCACGGCCGTCCCACACCACCTCCTGGGATCCGCCCACCCGCTCTTCGTCCAACAGCGTGCGCAGCCGCCGCCCGCCGGCGTCCAGAATCGAGAGCCTCACGCGACCCGGGGCCCGAAGCCAAAACGCGATGCGCGCCTGGTTCACGAACGGATTGGGGCGGATCGAGCGGACTCCGGCGGTCCGCGCCACCGCACCCCCTTGGGGCACCCCCACCACACCACCCTTGATGATGGTGAAGCTGTCCCTCACGACGGCCTGTTCGTCGAGGAAGCGCCCCTCGAGGGTGTTGCCGCTCACGTCCAGCACCAGGGAGCCCAGCACGTTCAACGAGGCGATCATCACCGGGTGGTCGAGCGGGCCCCCGTCGGTGTGTCCCGCCGTGCCGGCCACAGCGTAGACCGCGCCCCTGTGTGGTCCGGACGGCTTGCGATACGGGCCGTCGCCCCCGGTCCTGCCGTCGTCGGGGTCCACCTTCATGGCCTGGGTCAGGGTGGTCGAGACCCCGTAATGGCCATCGAGCAAGAACGATCGCTCGTAGGAGTGGCTGTGGCCGGTGAGCACGAGATCCACGCCGCCCGCTTCGAGGATTGGGAGCGCGTTCTGGCGCATGTCGCGCATCCTGCCGCCGCTGTCCAGCTCGTCGTCCGAGTCGTGCGATCCCTTGGAGTAAGGAGGGTGGTGCCAGAAGGCGATCATCCATTCGCGTTTCTTGCCCGCCAGGTCGGCCGCGAGCCAGGTGAGCATCGCCCCGCTCGGCGTACGGTCGCTGCCCTCCGAATCCAGACAAATGAAATGAATGTTGGCGTAGTCGAACGAGTAATACGCCTCGGTGCCGGAGGGGAGGCCCCCGGCCTGGCCCGCGGTCGGCAAAGTGAAGATCTCGTAGTAGTCGTTGTTGTTACCCGAGTACAGGTTGTCGTGGTTGCCCCGGGTGGGCCACAACACAGACTTCTGGAGCATCTTCGGATACATGTCGAAGACCGCGGCCTGGTATTCGGCATCGGTACCGTTCTGGTAGGCGTTGTCCCCCAGCATCAGCCACAGGTCGGTCGGCCGGCTTCCGGTATAGGCCGCGTAGGCGTCGCGGACCGCCGCGGCCTCGGTGCTCGCGCTCCCACTGTCGCCGATAACCCAGAGACGGGTGGGCTTCCGGGTTCCGGGGAGCGGCGGCGTGACGAAGCCATGGTCCGCGTCGTCGCCCGCGAGCGCGCCGGCGGTCGTCCCTACCGAGTAGCAGTAGTGCCGGCTCGGCGTCAGCCCGGTCGCCGGCACCTCGTGCTCGGTGGTCAGGACCGGGTCGTCCCGCAAGGTGAAGAGCGCGCCCGGAGCCTTGCCGTAAGAGACCCGACTGTCGGTAGGCACGTTGGTGCGCCACCGGACCACCACGCTGGTCGGAGTGCCGACCTGCAGATAGGGCCCCCGGGTAACGAGCGCGGCGGCCGCCGATCCGGATGCGGGCGAGCCCGCAAGCGCCCGGCTCGGTATCGTCGCCACGGCAGGATCGGAGAGCGGAACCCGAGCGCCCAACGTGGGCTTGCGAACCGGCTCGGTCGGCCATGGGCCGCCCTCGGCGACTGCGGCGGCGAACGCGAGTCGAGCCTCCATGGGCCGCCCAGCTTTGAGGAGGATTTCTCCCCTTCGCTCCAGCACGGCCTTGGGGTGCTCGACCTGCGGGGCGATCTTGTCGAGCCGAGCGAGCGCCGCGTCGGCACGGCCCCGACGCAGCTCGAGCTCGGCGGCATACGATTCGAGGCTTACCAACGGACCCAGTCGTTGTACGCCCTGGTCCAGACCTTTCACTGCTTGGCCCGCGAAACGATCCCCACGTCCGATCTGGAGCCGGGCGCGCTGCAGGTAGAGGTCCGGGGTCGGGTGGACGGCAATGGCCCGATCCAGGACCGGGATCGCGTCATCCGGCTTGCCGAGCGCGAGCGCGATCCTCGCCCTGAGCTCGAGCGCCGCGGCATGATCGGGGCATCGAGCCAGGAAGCGGTCGAGCTCTTCGGACGCCTCCATTGGACGCCCCATGTCCACGAGCAGCGCTCCCCGACACAGCGGAAGCTCGTCCCGCGACGGCTCGAGCTGGGCCGCGCGATCGTAATCGGCTTGGGCCGCGGCCCAGTTCCTTGCCAGGCGGTGGAGCTCGCCGCGTCTCAGGTACTCGGCGGCACCGGCCGACCCGGCCCCGATTCGAGCGCTGCAGGCCCTGATTTCCTCGTGGATCGGGCCATGAGCCCAGGCAGGGCATGGCGGCGCTCCCGCGAGCCCGATGCAGACGATATATATAAGGAGTGGGGCGGCCCGCGTCAGCGGAGCGCGAGCTGCAATGCAGCCTGCAAATCGGCCGTTTGTCACTCTATAAGGATAACCCAATAAACCTTTGCTGACCTACACGGTTGGAAGAACCTTCGGCAGGGGGGAGTGAGGGCCTCGAAACCCGTTCGACGCCGGGGCAAAGGGGGGTTGAGCCCCCCAGCTTGGAGCAGGCATACTCTTGCCGATCCAGGTCGCCGTGCTTCGCACCGTGTCGGATCCAGCGCTGGACGGCCCGGTCGACGGCAGCGAGGTTCGGCATTCCCGGTCGGCTCAGTCGGCCCGACGCCCAAGGAGAATCCTCGTGCCCCCGCATCGCGTTGGCTGGCTGATCTTGGCGCTGTTCCTGGTCACCGCCGATGTCGCGACCGCGATCAACCGGTCCCCAGTGGAGGCAGGGGGCGCGATTGCCCTCCCACCCGGGTCCTTGGTCCGCACCGGCGACCCCACCCGCCAGCGGGACCTCGGTCTGCGCCCCGCCTGGCAGGCGTTTCGAGCCGCCTACGGGCCATGGGAGGCGTTGTGGAACGAAGCCACCGGGACGCCGCACCGGGCCTTCGGGCCCGGGATCCCCCTCGAGGGCTTCGCCAACGACCCCGCGGCCGTCGACCACGCGGTGCGCCGCTTCGTTGTCCGTCACCCACAACTGTTCGGCGGCCGGCCCGCGCTGGAAACGGTGCGGGCAGCGCAGGTGGGCGGCATCTGGTACCTGACCTACCGGCAAACCGTGCGCGGCGTGCCCGTGCTGTTCGAGGACTGGGAGTTCCGCGTCGGGGCCAACGGCAACTTGATGCTGTTCGGCGCCGACGCCCACCCGATGGATGCCCGAGTCGAGACGCGGCCGCTGCTGGTCGGCGCCGTGGCCCGCGAGGCGGCGCGAGCAGGGCTCGACTTCGATCCGGCGACCGATCGGATCGAGGGCGGCGAGCAGCTCTACCTGCTGCCCTACTCCGCCGAGGACGGCATCCACCCGCGGCTGGTGTACGACGTGCGCGTGCAGACCGCCAACCCGCCGGGCAACTGGATCGCGCTGGTCGACGCGGCGAACGGCGAGGTCCTGTGGCGGCACAACCTGGTGCGTCCGAGTATCGACGGCAACGTCTCGGGTGACGTGCACCTGGTCCTACCGACGGACCTCTACAGCCGGCGACCCTTCGCCCACGAGACCGTGACGGTCGAAAACAACACGGTGACGACCGACGCGGCAGGGCACTACTCCGCTCCCGCCAGCGGCCAGGCCAAGGTGAGCGCCAAGCTCCAGGGCCCGTTCGTGACCGTGACCAACCAGAACGGTACCAACGCCAGCTTCTCGGTGACCTCCCACGACGGCTCCACCGTGGACATCCTCTGGGGGTCGTCCGGCTCGCCGCTGTCGCTGGACTCGGAACGCGACGGCTTCTACCACGTCAACGTGGTCCACGACTACATTACGACCCTCGATCCCGGATTCACCGGCGACAACTACTCCATGCCATGCAAGGTGGAAGTGGCTGGAACCTGCAACGCGTTCTGGGACGGCAATGGGCTCAACTTCTACGCCGCCGGCGGCGGCTGCCCGAGTGCCGCCACCATGCCGGACGTCGTCTATCACGAGTACGGGCACAGCATCAACGACAAGCTCTATCTCCAGGTCAGCGGTTCGTTCGGCATGCTGAACGGAGCGCTGCACGAGGGGATGGCGGACGTGAACGCCGCGTTCCTCCAGGATGATCCGATCATCGGCCAGGGCTTCTACGGCCCCGGAACCTCGCTGCGCACGCTCGACAACACCTTCCGCTGGCCGCAGGATCGGAGCGGGGACCCCCATGTGACCGGGCTCATCATCGCCGGGGCCTTCTGGGACCTGCGCCAGGCGGTGGGGCTGTCTCTTGCCGACAGCCTGGCCCACTTCGCTAAGTATGGCACTCCCGATGACTTCGACGACGGAGTGGCGATGAGCGAGTACTTTCTCGAGACTCTGGTGTGGGACGATCGCAACGACGGCAATCTCGCCAACGGCACGCCGCATTCGGCGGCGATCACGGCGGCCTTCAACCAGCACGGAATCGGCACCTCGTACTTCATCGACATTTACCATGTCGCGCTGGCCGACCAGCCGGACGCAGGCCCTTATCCGGTCACCGCGACCATCCGCTACACGAGCACGGCCTTCGGCGGCCTCGACCCCGCCTCGCCGACGCTCCACTACGCCGTCAACGGGGCACCGTACGTGTCGGCGCCCATGTCGCCGACCGGGAATCCCGATCAGTACACAGCTTCGATCCCCTCCACTTCCCGGGCGATCGTGCACTACCACCTGAGCGCCGGCGACGTGAACGGAGGCGTCCAGACCGAACCGCCTGGGGCTCCGTCACGGGACCATGTGTTCCTGGTGGGACCGGCCGTGCAATCGCTCGCCTACGACATGGAGGCCGACCCTGGTTGGACGGTCGGCGATCCGCTGGACAACGCGACGACCGGAGTCTGGATTCGGGCCGAGCCGGTCGGGACGAGCACCGGCGGGGTCCAGGTGCAGCCCGAGCTGGACCACACCCCCGACCCCGGCAGCCTGTGCTTCGTGACCGGCAACGCGGCACCGGGTGATCCGCTCGGCACCAACGACGTCGACGGCGGCCGGACCACGCTCACGACGCCGGTGTTCGACGCGGTGAGCGGCGGCATGCAAAACCCAATCATCGAGTACTACCGGTGGTACACCAACAACTCGGGCGCCAGCCCCACGTCTGATTTCTGGCGCGTGGAGATCTCCAACGACGCCGGCGCCAACTGGGTGCCGGTCGAGGGCACGCTCGAGACCGACAACACCTGGCGGCGCGTCCTCTTCTTCATCGGCGACTACCTCACGCCCACCACGCAGATGAGGCTGCGATTCATTGCCGAGGATCTCGACCCCACCTCGCTGGTCGAGGCGGCCGTCGACGATTTCCGGCTGCTCGGCTTCCCGGCGACGACCGCGGTGGGCGACCGCCCGATTCCGGCCAGGACCGAGCTGATGGCGGCAACGCCCAATCCCTTCCGCGACCTCACGCGTCTGCGTTATCGGCTCGCCACACCCGCCACGGTGACGCTACGCATTTTCGACGTCGGCGGGCGGCTCGTGCGGACCGTGGAAAGCGGCACGAAGGAGGCCGGAGCGCACACGGTGGTGTGGGATGGGCGCGATGAGTCCGGGCGGTCGGTGCCGAGCGGCTCGTTCTTCGCCCGGCTCTCGGTCGAAGGCCGCGAGATCGCCCGGCGGCTGATCCGAGCGCGCTAGGCTTCGCCGCTGGGTCCGTCGGGCTCGGCTTCCCAGCCGGCCTCAGCCGAGCGGCGACCGGCCGCCCTTGGCGGGCTGGTAGTACGGGTTGGTCCCGCCGGCGTGGTCGGTGGTGTCCACCACGGCGCGGATCTCGGGGATCGCCTCCCGGATCCGCACCTCGATCCCCTGACGCAGGGTGACGTCGGCCATGCCGCAGCCCTGGCAGCCGCCGCCCATCGCGATGTAGGCGACCTGATCCTTCACCTCGAGCAGCTCGACATGGCCGCCGTGCGAGGCGACGGCGGGGTTGATCTCGGTGTCGAGGATTCGCTGGACCGCGGCCGCCATCGGGTCGCTCCACACCGCATTGGGGTTCTCGATCTTGAAGCCGCTCTCCTGCAGCGTCTCGACGTAGTCGAGCGAAGCGCCCCCCAGATGGGGAGCGCTCTGGGCGTCGATCAGGACCACGAAACCGCCGGCGTCGACCACCGTGTCGTCGTCCCGGCGATCCTGGGGCTCGACGAACCCCAGGCGGTAGCGGAACCCGCCGGGACCCCGCCCGTCGATCGCGAAGCGCAGGGCGAGCCCTTGCCGGCCCTCGCTGGCGAGCAGCGCCAGGACCTTTTCGCGCGCCACCTCGGTGATGGTGATCATGCCCGTCGGCCAGCCCCGTCGTCGTTCCTAAGTTTCCGACACGTGATCGTGATCATGCCCGCCCGCCTTGGATCTGGTCGATCTCGAAGCCAAGCCGTCGGTGCGCTTCGCGCAGCGCCTGCTCGACCGTCTCCGGCTGATCCGCCCGGGCGAAGAGAAAGCCCAGGTAACGCGCCCCCTCGGGCAGCGGCACCACCGGCTGCCCAATCGGGATCGTGATCCGGACCTCCTCGATCCCCGGGACCCGCTCCGCCTCCTCCTGGCCGGTCACGGCACGCAGCACGCCGGCCCCGGGGATCGGGATCATCATCACTCCCGAAGCGCATGCCTCTCGCTTGAGCCCGGCCACGTCGAGCCCCAGCGCGTGCCGCAGGATCAGCTCCTCGAGCGTCACGCCGTCGCCGAACCGCAAGGCACGCGAGCATAGTCCTCCGATCGAGCGTGGCGCAATCTCCAGCGGCCATACCCCCTGCGGATTGATCCGCAGCTCGGCGTGTACCGGACCTTCGAGCAGGCCCAACGCCTCCACCATGCGCTGCGTCGCTGCGGTCACGGCAGCCTGGACCACCGCCGGATGCCGCGAGGGTGTGACGTAGAGGGTCTCCTCGAAATATGGGCCCTCGAGTGGGTCGGGCTTGTCGAAGACCGCCAGCAGGCGCTGGTCTCCTCCCCTCACCAGGCCCTCGACCGCGACCTCGTCCCCGGGGATGTACGATTCGACCAGGATCTTTCGTGACGTCCGTTGTGATCCCCCCTCCAGCGCCAGCAGCGCCGCCACGCGGCGGAACGCACGAGCCAGCTGCTCGGGATCGTCGGCCCGGATCACCCCTCGGCTCGCGGCCAGCGCGACGGGCTTGACGACGCATGGGAACGACGCGCGTCGGGCGACCTCGTCCGGATCCGCCTCGACCGGAAAGACCTCGAAGGCGGGACTCGGCAGGCCAGCCATCGCCAAGCGCTCCCGCGCCGCGACCTTGTGCCGTGCCGCCGACACCGCCGCCACCGGGCTGGTCGCAAGCCCCAGGGCCGCGGCGGCCGTGGCCGCGAGAACCACACCCTCGTCGTCGGTTGCCAGCACGGCATCGAGGGGCCGCCCGCGGGCAAAGGCGACGATCGCCTCCGCCGCCCGGTCGGGATCGGAGAAATCGAGGGTCAAGTTGCCGGCCGGATGGAGGGCCGCCAGGACCTGAGGCTGGTCGCTCCCCACCACCACCTCGGCGCCGATTGCGCGCGCCGCGTCGAGGAACGCTCCGGCTCGATACGAGGTGGTGCTCGAGAGCAGCAAGACGCGCGGCATCGGGAACGCTGGGAGCGTGACCACGAGCGAGGGGGCCGGTCCGCCCCTCAGCCGTCGAGCATGGTCCGGGTGCGGGCCGCGCACAGGGATCCCATCGCGCAGCGGACCCCGGGCGTCCCGGGCGGCTCGAGACCCAGCGAGACGTACCGGTTGGCGCAATCGGGGAACACCGTGGCCACGGTCGCCCCTTGCGCCTTGAGCCTCAGCGCCGCCACCAGGTTGGCGCCCGAGCTGCGACCCACGCAATAGCCGTGGTCTCGTCGAATGCGCTCGGCGGCGGCATGGGCCTCGTCGGTGCCGACTCGAATCACCTGGTCCACTTCGGTCATGTCCACCAGCGGCGGCACGAAGCCGTCGCCGATGCCCATGATGCCGTGGTCTCCCGGCGGCCCGCCGCTCAACACCGCAGACTCCTCCGGCTCCACCGCCACCCGTTGGACCTCGGGCATGACGGCGCGCAGCGCCCGGCCGATGCCCATGAGCGTCCCTCCCGTGCCGACCCCGGCGACGAAGCAGCCGACCCGCGGGCGGCCGCGCGCGCGGAGCTGCGCGATCAGCTCGGCACCCGTGGTGTCGCGGTGGCAGCGCGAGTTGTCTTCGTTCGAGAACTGGTCGCTCACGTAGTAGCCAGGGCGGCCGCGGTAGGCGTCCCGCAGCTCGATCGCCCCCGCAAAGCCGATCGCCTTGGGCGTGAGCCGCACTTCGGCGTCCAGCTGCTCAAGCATTCGCACCCGCTCCCGGCTCATGTGCTCGGGCATGAAGATCAGCACCCGGTAGCCGAGCTGGCGCCCCACCCAGGCGAGCGCGATGCCGGTGTTGCCCGAGGTGCACTCGACCACGGTGTCGCCCGGGTGGAGCTCCCCGCGCCGGGCTGCTTCCCCCAACAGGAAGCGGGCGATCCGGTCCTTGACGCTGCCGCCGGGGTTCGCGCACTCGAGCTTGACGAAGACGCCCTCGACGGTGATCAGGGGCGTACCGCCGATGGACTCGAGCGGCGAGTGGGCATCGGCCGCACCCCCTTCCCCGCCACGGCCGCGCGGACTCGCCGTGCTCCCGTCCACCACGCCGGCCTACTTCCGCGACCCGATCGGCCGGTAGGGGCGCAGGGTGGCTCCGGTGTAGACCTGACGCGGACGGGCGATCCGAGACTCGGGGTCGTGCCGCATCTCGAGCCAATGGGCGATCCACCCCGGCAACCGACCCATCGCGAACATCACCGTGAACATGTTCACCGGGATGTCGAGCGCCTTGTAGATCACGCCCGAGTAGAAATCGACATTGGGGTAGAGCTTCCGACTGACGAAATAGTCGTCCTTCAAGGCGATCTCTTCGAGCTTGAGCGCGATCTCGAGCAGGTGGTTCGAGACCCCCACCCGGCGGATCACGTCCACGCAAGCCTGCTTCAGGATCGCCGCGCGCGGATCGTAGCTCTTGTAGACCCGGTGGCCGAAACCCATCAGCCGCGTGGTGTCGTTCCGGTCCTTGGCCCGTGCCAGGAACCGCTCCGCGCTCCCCTCCTCGCGCGCGATCTGCTCGAGCATCTCGATCACCTGCTGGTTGGCTCCGCCGTGGAGCGGACCCCACAGCGCACCGATGCCGGCGGCGATGCTGGCGAACAAATTGGCCTGCGAGCTGCCGACCATGCGCACCGTGCTGGTGGAGCAGTTCTGCTCGTGATCCGCGTGCAGGATCATCAACACGTCGATGGTGCGGGCGATGGCCGGATCGACCTGGTACTCCTCGCACGGCGTGGCGAACATCATGTTCAAGAAGTTCGAGGAATAGTCCAGCCTATTCAACGGATAGATGAACGGCTGGCCGATCGAATGCTTGTACGAGTAGGCAGCGATGGTCGGCATCTTGGCGATCAGGCGCACGATGGTGTCGTGAACCGTCTGGTCGGTCTCGGGATCCTGGTAGAAGGTCGCCAGCGCTCCCACCGCGGCCGCGCACACCGGCATCGGATGCGCGTCCTTGGGCAGCGCCTCGAACAGGCGCCCCATGTCCTGGTGGAGCATGGTGTGGCGCGTTACCTCGCCGGCGAAGCCCGAAAGCTCGGCGGACGTGGGCAGCTCGGCGTGCATCAGCAACCAGGCCACCTCGAGGAACGTGCTCTTCTCGGCGAGCTCTTCGATCGGGTAGCCACGGTAGCGCAGGATCCCTTTCTCGCCGTCGATGAACGTGATGGCGCTGCGGCAGGAGCCGGTGTTCCCGTAGCCGGGATCGAGGGTGATCAAGCCGGTCGAGCGGCGCAGGGGCTCGAGGTCGATGGCAGCCTCCCCCTCGCTGCCGCGGACGACCGGGAGAGTCGCCGAGCGTCCGTCGTAAGAGAGGGTGGCGCTGGCCTGGGCCGGGTGGCTGATCGTCTGGGACGTCATGAACGGATTTCCTCCATGGCGGTACGGGCCGCGCCGGTTCCAGGCCGTGTCTGAAAACGCCCGATCGGCTGCGTTGGCTTGGCCGGCCCGCTCACGCGCGGACCGCCACGCCGGGCTCCGGCGCCGCGGCGCGCGCAAAGCGGTGGAGCCGTCGCAGGCCCTCCTCGAGGTCGGGTACCGAAGCCGCGTAGGAAAGTCTCAGGTGTTGCCCCTCGCCCTTCACCCGCGGGCCGAAATGGATGTCCGATAGCAGCGCCACGCCGGCCTCCTCGAGCAGACGACGGCGCAACTCCTCCGAATCGGCCGTGCCCGAGCTTTCGCACAACCCGGTGACGTTGGGCCAAGCGTAGAACGCGCCGGCCGGCTCGAGACAGTGTACACCCGGCGCGGCGTTCAGGCCCTGCACCACCAGGTCCCGGCGCCGCCGAAAGGCCTCGCGCATCTCGAGGGCGGCCTGCTGCGGGCCCGTCAGGGCTTCCAGGGCGGCCCACTGGCACAGGTGGGGGGCGCAGGAATCAGTGTTGGTGACCCAGCGGGCGAGCAGCGGCGCCAGCCGGCGGTTCACGGCGAAACCAATGCGCCAACCCGGCATGGCGTAGGTCTTCGACACGCCGTCCACCACCACCGTGCGCTCGGCCATGCCCGGCAGCGAAGCCACGCTCGCGAACTCGGCGTCGAAGACCAGGGAGGAATAGGGCTCGTCCGAGAACAGCCACAGGTCTTCGAAGGGCCAGACCACCCGAGCGATGGCCTCGAGGTCGCCGCGCGGGAGCACCGAGCCGGTGGGATTGTGGGGCGAGTTGAGGATCACGAGCCGGGTGCGCGGACCGATCAGCCCCTCGAGATCGTCGGGGTCCAGACGGAAGCCGTTCCGTTCGCGCAACGGCAGCGCCACCGGCACCGCCCCCTGCGCGCGGATCTGCGACTCGTAGATCGGGAAACCGGGCACCGGGTACACCACTTCGTGCCCGGCGCCCGGGTCGGTCACCGACTGGATGACGTAGCCGATGAAAGGCTTCGCCCCGCACCCGACCACCACGTCTTCGGGAGTCACCTCCAGGCGACGGGTGCGGCGCATCGACTCGGCCACCGCCGCGCGCAGTTCGGGAATCCCGGCGCTCGGCGTGTAGCCGGTCTTGCCTTCGATCAGGGCGCGGAAAGCGGCAATGCGGATGGAATCGGGGGTCACGAAGTCGGGCTGGCCGATGCAGAAGTTCTTCACGTCCGCCCCGGCGGCGACCCGCTCAAGCACCTCCTTGAGCACGTGGAAAGCGTTCTCGGTCCCGAGCTCGCGCGTGCGCTCCGAGATGGGCAGCATCTCAACTCTCCTTTCCGGCGTGGGCCAACGCGATCGGTCGAGGGCGTCGCGCCCACAGGGCCCGGGCGCGCGCCGCGACGTGCTCGGCGCTGAGGCCAAACTTGAAGATCAGCTCCCACGGTCCACCGGACTCCCCGAACCGGTCGTCCACTCCGATCAGGTCGGCCACCACCTGGGTGCAATCTCGAGCGGCGAGGGCGGCCAGGACCCGGTGGCCGAATCCTCCTGTCTGGTGCTCTTCCACCGTCACTACCACCCCGGTCTCGCGGGCGGCGCGCACCACGGCCTCTTCGTCGATCGGCTTGACCGTGTGCACGTCGAGCACCCGGGATTCGAGGTCGAACTCGGTCTTGAGGATCCAGGCGGCCCGCATGGCCTCGGCCAGCACCGGCCCGCAGGCCAGAATCGCCAGATCCTCGTGCTCGTCCGGGAAGTCGCGGGCCAACCGCACCTCGAAGGCGTCCACGAACCGTTCGGCCTCGCCGCGGAATCGGATGGTGTTCGCGAGCCCGAGCCGGAACGGCGTCCCGCGGGTGGTGACGACCGGCGTCGCTTCGCGGGCGAAGCGCAGGAACTTGGGCCCCTGCACGTCGAACAGCAGGGCTTCGGTGGTCCGCTCGGTCTCGCGGGCGTCGCAGGGGACGGCCACCGTGATCCCCGGCAGGCCGCAGACCTGGAACAGATCCTCGAGCGCCTGGTGGGTGGCACCGTCGGGACCCACCGAAACGCCGCCGTGGGCGCCTGCGACCAGCACGTTGAAGTTGCCGTAGCACACCGTGGTGCGGAGCTGGTCGAGGGCCCGGCCGGCAGCGAAGACGCCGTAGCTGCCGATCACTGGAATCAGGCCCTCCTTCGCCAGGCCGGCGGCGACGGCGGTCGAGCTTTGCTCGGCGATGCCCATCGAGAAGAAGCGGCTCCGGCGCTCCGGATGATCCCGATAGAACTCGGCGATGGCGATCGAGCCCGAGATGTCCTCGCCCAGGCACACCACGCGGGGGTCGTCGCCGCGCTCGCTCAGCGCTCGTCCAAAGCCGAGCCGGGTCGGTTCCATGTCTACCCGCATGGTCGGACCGCCGTTCCAGGCGTAGTCGCGGGCGTAACGGGGGATGCCGGCGCGTAGCGCCGCGCTCGCCTGGACCTGGTGCTGCTCGGCGCGCCGTGCCAGCTTCGGCAAATCCACCTGGTGGTCGAGCCCGAGCTGCTCGAGGGCGCGAGCCAGCTCCTCCCGGCTCGGAGCCTTGCCGTGCCACCCCGCCTGGTTCTCCATGAAATCCACGCCCTTGCCTTTCACGGTGTGGGCGAGCACCGCCACCGGCTTCTCGCGCAGGCCGGCGGCTCGCTCGAGGGCGCGCACCAGCGCGACCACGTCATGGCCGTCGCACTCCACCACCTCCCAACCGAAGGCGCGGCACTTGTCGGCCAGCGGCTGCACCTCCATGACCTCGCACACCCGGCCGTCGATCTGAAGCCCGTTGACGTCCACCACCGAGACCAGTCCGCCCAGTCGATAGTGGCCCGCCTCCATGGCTGCCTCCCACACCTGACCCTCTTGGTGCTCCCCGTCGCCGAGGATGCAAAACACGCGGTAGTCGCGCCCGGTGAGGCGGCGGGCCAAGGCCTGGCCCACCGCGATCGAGAGACCCTGGCCGAGCGAACCGGTCGAGAACTCGATACCCGGCAGATACGGATGGTGCGGGTGGCCCTGGAAGGGGCTTCCCAGCTTGCGCAAGGTCGCGACCTCGCCGAGATCGAAGTAGCCGGAAGCGCCGAGCGACACGTAGAGCGCCGGTGCCTTGTGACCGGCGGACCAGATCACGCGGTCGCGATCCGGCCAGTTGGGGACGTGGGGATCGTGACGGAGCACGTTCAGGTAGAGCGCGGCCGCGATGTCCATCACCGACAGCGTTCCGCCGGCGTGACCAGAGCCCGCAAGCTGCAGGGAGGCGAGAGCGTGTCCACGCATCACGCGTGCCGCCTGAGCGAGCGTCTCGCCCTCGAGCGTCCGGACGACCCTGCCGGTGCCTGAGTCGATGAGTGGCATGGCCCGTGATGCCGGACGCGACCCGCGCTCCGCGCGCGGGACCACGGGACCGGCACGACGGCAACAAGGCAAGAACCGTGCGCGCCACCCCGCCGCCCTCCCCGACGGAATGCCCTGTCATCGAAGCGCTTGAGCCGAGCCGGATACGCACGGCGGGCCTCTCCCTCGGCTTGCCGCTGCCATCTCGTCAGGCCCTCTGTCCAAATGGCGCGCCGGGGCCGGCGGCGCCCCGTGCGGAGCCCGGCGCGTGGTACCTTGTCGCCGACTCTTATGACGCTCGCTTCCGGCACCCAAATCGGTCCCTACCAGGTCGTGGCCCCGCGCGGCGCCGGCGGGATGGGCGAGGTCTATCGGGCTCACGATGGCCGGCTCGGACGGGAAGTGGCGGTCAAGGTCCTTCCCAGCGCGTTCGCCAACGATCCCGAGCGCCTCCACCGGTTCGAGCTGGAGGCCCGCGCGGCCGGGGTCCTCAACCATCCCAACATCTTGGTGATCTACGACATCGGCACGCACGACGGAACCTCCTACGTGGTGTCCGAGCTACTGGAGGGCGAGACCCTGCGTGAGCGCATGGCGGGTGGGGCACTCCCGGCAAGCAAGGTGGTGGACTACTCGCTCCAGATCCTCCAGGGGCTGGCGGCGGCGCACGACAAGGGGATCGTCCATCGCGACTTGAAGCCCGAGAACCTGTTCGTCACCAGTGATGGGAGGATCAAGATCCTCGACTTCGGGCTCGCCAAGCTGACCCAGGTTTCGGACGCGACCGACTCGCACAGCATGGCTCCCACAGTGCTGTCCCATTCCATGCCCGGCAAGACCTTCGGCACGATGGGCTACATGTCCCCGGAGCAAGTGCGCGGTCAGCCCGCGGACCATCGATCGGACCTGTTCTCGTTCGGCGTCGTCCTCTACGAGATGCTCACCGGAGTGCGGCCGTTCCACCGTGACTCGCCCGCCGAAACGATGAGCGCGATCCTGCGCGAGGATCCGGCGGGACTCTCGGAAACGGGGCGCACCATCTCGCCGGGCCTCCAGCGGGTGGTGCTTCATTGTCTCGAGAAGAAGCCGAGTGAGCGCTTCCAGTCGACCCGAGACGTGGCGTTCGCCGTCCAGGCCCTGTCGGCCTCGCCGGACGCTTCCGGGACGGAGGAAACGGTCACCGAGAAGACCAAGCGCGCGGCCCGGCGCGCCACGACCGAGAAAATCGCGAAACCGGTGCCGCTCTCGTACCAGC
The DNA here is from genome assembly GCA_036505355.1 of Candidatus Eiseniibacteriota bacterium. Lineage (GTDB taxonomy): Bacteria > Eisenbacteria > RBG-16-71-46 > RBG-16-71-46 > RBG-16-71-46 > WS-8. Next base: position 66,746 of record DASXTP010000070.1, read on the forward strand.
TGCTCACGTACCGCCGCGGCACGATCTACTCGGCACGCTTCGCCCCTGACGGCCACACCATCGTCTACAGCGCGGCCTGGGACGGGAATCCCGTCGAGCTGTACAGCACCCGGATCGAGTTCCCGGAGTCACGGCCGCTCGGTTTCGCCCACGCCCGGCTGCACGCCGTCTCCTCGAGCAGCGAGATGGCCGTTACCATCAGCGGCCGCCACGTGCGACGGCGACAGTTCAATGGCGTCGTGGCTCGAATCCCTCTGGCCGGAATGGCTCCACGGCCGCTGCTCGAGGATGTGCTGGAGGTGGACTGGACACCGGACGGCAAGAGTCTGGTCGTGGTCCGCGAGGCCGGTGGGCGGGCTCGGATCGAATACCCGCCCGGCAAGGTCCTCTACGAGAATACGGGCTGGATCAGCCACCCCCGTTTTTCGCCCACGGGCAACCTGATCGCGTTCCTGGAGCACCCGGTTCCCGGAGACGACCGGGGCTCGGTGGCGGTCGTGGACCTGGCGGGTGAGAAGAGAACCATCTCCCCGGGCTGGGGGGGCAGCGCTGATGGCTTGGCGTGGGCGCCTTCGGGACACGAGGTCTGGTTTTCCGCCACGGTCTCGGGGGCGGCGCGCGCGCTGCATGCCGTCTCGCTGGCCGGCGCCGGACGACTGCGGTGCGTGACCCGAATGGCGGGAGCGATCACCCTCCACGACATCTCGAAGGACGGCAAGGTGCTCATCAGCAGGGACAGCGAGCGCAGCGGCATTCTCGGCCTCGCGCCGGGCGAGACCAAGGAGCGCGACCTGTCGTGGCTCGACGTGTCGGTGGTCGCCGATTTGTCCTCCGACGGCAAGACCCTGCTCTTCAACGAGCAAGGGTGGGCCGGCGGATCGACGTACGCGG
>DASXTP010000071.1:0-5652 GCA_036505355.1 Candidatus Eiseniibacteriota bacterium
GAGCCGTCCTTGCGGCGGCCTTCCTTGACCGCGCGCACGACCACGGCCTTGGCAACGTCGCCCTTCTTCACCCCGGCCCCGGCAATCGCATCTTTGACGCTCACCACGACGATGTCGCCGAGTCGCCCATAGCGTTTGTGATGCCCGCCCAGAACCTTGATGCACTGGGCGCGCTTCGCACCCGAGTTGTCCGCAACTACGACCATCGTGCGGAGCTGGATCATGGCAAGCTCCTCAAGGCAGACGCGAAGCGGCCAGATGCGGGGCACCCGCGAGAGCGGGTCCGGCGAGGAGCGACGGCCGAGACGTATCGGGGTACCCGCATGTGGAATTGATCCAGCGCGTCCGGATACTTCGCAGGCCGGAGCGACGAGCCAACGCAGCAGATGGTCGCTTCCCGGCGGCCTGTCATTTCGCTCTCTCCACGAACGCCACGAACCGCCACCTCTTGTCCTTCGACAACGGGCGGGTCTCCATGAAGCGGATGGTGTCCCCCACGCGACACTCGTTCTTCTCGTCATGGACCTTGAACTTGGCGCGGCGGCGCACGTAGCGGCCGTAGACCGGGTGCTGGACCAGGCGCTCGATCGAGACCACGACGGTCTTCTCCATGCGGTCGCTCACCACCTTGCCGATCCTGGTCTTGCGCCGACTCCGAACCGTCGTCATGCCTTGAGACCTTCCTTCTCGCGCAGCACGGTCAGCAGCCGCGCCATTTCCCGGCGGGCCTCGCGGATCTTGAGCGGGTTGTCGAGCTGTCGCATCGAATTGCGGAAGCGCAGGTTGAACAGCTCCTCGCGGAGCTCCACCACGCGTTGCCGGATCTCGTCGGGGGTCATCTCCCTCATCGGGCCTGCTTTGACGTGAGGCATCTCAATCCCCTCCCAATTCGTGACGCTCCACGAACCGCGTGCGGATCGGCAACTTCGAGGCCCCCAGCTTCATGGCCTCGTTCGCCAGTTGTTTCGAGATGCCCTCCAGCTCGAACATCACTCGTCCGGGCTTGATTACCGCCACCCAGAACTCCGGCGCACCCTTGCCCTTGCCCATCCGCGTCTCGGCCGGTTTCTTGGTCACCGACTTGTCGGGAAAGACGCGGATCCACATCTTGCCGCCGCGCTTGATCGAGCGCGTGATGGCGACTCGGGCAGCCTCGATCTGACGGTTGGACACCCACGCCGGCTCGAGCGCCTGGAGGCCGTATTCCCCAAAGACCACCGAGGATCCTCGGTGGGCTTTGCCGCGCATGCGGCCGCGCTGCTGCTTGCGATACTTGACCCGTTTCGGCATCAGCATGGCAGGCTTCCTAGCGGGGCTGGGCCGCGGGGCCCGGTTGCGGTCGGTCGAGCACTTCGCCGTGGAACATCCACACCTTCACGCCACAGGTGCCGTACGGCGTAAAGGCCGTGGCCCGGGCGAAGTCGATGTCGGCTCGCAGCGTGTGCAGCGGGACTCGGCCCTCGCGATACGTCTCGTAGCGTGCCATCTCGGCACCCCCTAGCCGGCCGGCGCAGGCGACGCGGATCCCCTGGGCTCCGGCCCGCATCGAGGAGGCGATCGCCTTCTTCATGGCGCGCCGGAACGACACGCGCTGCTCGAGCTGCTTGGCGATGTGCTCGGCCACCAGTTGGGCGTCCAGATCGGCGCGCTTGATCTCCTCGATGTTCAGTTGGACGACCTTCTTGGTGAGCTGCTTCATCTCCTCGGACAGCTTGTCCACCTGCTCGCCCTTTCGCCCGATGACCAGCCCGGGACGCGCGGTGCGGATGCCGATCGTGACCTTGTCGCCCTTGCGTTCGATGGTGATCTTCGAGATCCCGGCCTGGTACAGGCGCTTCTTCAAGTAGCGCTTGATCAGCAGGTCTTCCCTCAGGAGATCCTGGTAGTTCCGCTTGGCGAACCAGCGCGAGTCCCAGGTCTTGACGATGCCCAGACGCAAGCCGATCGGGTGTGTCTTCTGGCCCATGAGCTACTCCCTGGTGGCCACGGTCAGCGACACGTGGCTCGTGCGCTTGAGCAGCGGCGTCGCACGGCCCTGGGCGCGCGGCAGCCAGCGCTTCAACGTCGGTCCTGCTCCGACCGCGGCCTGCTTGACGTAGAGCTGATCGAGCTTCACCTTGCCCTCGTGGAGCGCGTTGGCGACGGCGGACTTCAACACCTTTTGGACGATCCGGGCGCCGAGCTTGGGCGTGAACTGGAGCGTGACCTGGGCCTGCTCGACGCTCTGCCCCCGGATCAGCTCGAGCACCTGATTGCACTTGCGCGGCGTGATGCGAACGAAACGCTGGATGGCTCTGGCTTCCATGGCGCTACTTCCCGGGCACCGGCGTCTTCTCGGCCACGTGCTGCCCATGCCCCCGGAAGACTCGGGTGGGCACGAACTCGCCGAGCTTGTGGCCCACCATGTTCTCGGTGACGTAGATGGGAATGAACTTGTTGCCGTTGTGCACGGCCAGGGTGTGACCGACGAACTCGGGCAGGATGGTGCAGCGGCGCGCCCAGGTCTTGAGCACCCGCTTCTCGCCGCTCCGGTTCAGCGACTCGATCTTTCGGACCAGGGAGTCGACGACGTAAGGTCCCTTCTTGACAGAGCGCGCCATACTCGTCCCCCTCGGCCTACTTCTTCCGCCGCCGCACGATGAGCTTGTCGCTCAGCTTGCGCCGCCGGGTCTTCATGCCCTTGGTGATCTTGCCCCACGGCGAGCAGGGGTGGCGCCCGCCCGAAGACTTGCCCTCGCCCCCGCCCATCGGATGATCCACGGGATTCATCGCCACGCCGCGGACGCTGGGGAGTCGACCGAGCCAACGGGTCCGGCCGGCCTTGCCGTAGGAGACGTTTTCGTGGTCGAGATTGCCGACCTGGCCCACCACCGCCCGGCAGCCGACGTGGAAGGTGCGCACCTCGCCCGACGGGAGGCGCAGCTGTGCGTGACTCCCCTCCTTCGCCATAAGCTGGCAGAAGGAGCCGGCCGAACGCGCCACCCGCGCCGACCGTCCGGGGAACAGCTCCACGTTGTGCAGGTTGGTACCGAGCGGAATATTCTTGAGCGGGAGGCAGTTCCCTGCCTTCACCTCGGCGTCCGGCCCGGACATCAGGACTTCGCCGACCTGCAGCCCGTCGGGCGCCACGATGTAGCGGCGCTCGCCGTCGAAATAGTTGAGCAGCGCGATGCGCGCGGAGCGGTTGGGATCGTACTCGATGCTGGCGACGCGCGCCGGAACCCCGTCCTTGTCGCGTCGGAAGTCGATGATCCGATAGCGCCTCTTGTGCCCACCCCCGATCCAGCGCGACGAGACGTGGCCGTAGTTATCGCGACCTCCGGTCCTGAGCTTTCGCCGGGTGAGCGACTTGATTGGCCGCTCGCGGGTCAGCTCGGAGAAGTCGGGCACCACCGCGTGGCGGCGCGTCGGTGTGACCGGGCGGAATTTCCTGAGGCCCATGATGGCGATCCCTCGTTAGACCTGCTCGAACAGCTCGATCTTCTGATCGGGACCGAGCGTCACGATGGCCTTCTTCCAGTCGCGACGCCGGCCCGCGAAGCGCCCCTGCCGCTTGACCTTGCCGCGCATCTGCAGGGTCTGCACCTGCTTGACCTTGACCCCGAAGATGGTTTCGACGGCGTGCTTGATCTCGATCTTGTTGGCCTCTCGAGCGACCTCGAAGTGGTACTGATGGCGCAGCTCCCGAAGCTGCGCGCCCTTCTCGGTGATGAGCGCCTTCTTGACCACGCTGCGCGGATCCCTCATCGGAGGAAGACCTCCTTCATGCGGTCGAGGCCGGCCTGGGTGATCAGCAGCGCGTCGCATTCGAGCAGGTCGTAGGGGTTCAGCTGGTGCGCCAACGTGGTCCGGAGGTTCGGCAGGTTCCGGCACGATCGGACGACGTTGGGGTCGGCGCGGTCGAGCACCAGCAGGGTGCGTTTGGCGGCCAGGCCCAAGCGCTCGAGCGCCTCGGCCATCTGGCGGGTCTTCGGAGCCTCGAACGATATGACTTCGAGCACGGTCACCGCGCTTTCGCCGGCCTTCTGCGACAGCGCCGCTGCCAGGGCCTTCCGGCGCTGCGACTTGGGCATCTCGGTGCGGTGGTCGCGGGGACGCGGCCCGAACGCCCGACCACCACCCGACCACAGCGGTGAGCTGTTGGAGCCGGCCCGCGCCCGTCCGGTGCCCTTTTGGCGCCACGGCTTGCGGCCACCCCCAGATACTTCGCCCCGGGTCTGCACCTTGGACGTGCCCTGACGTTGGTTCCCCAGGTGCCGCTTGAGCGCGAGCCACACCAAGTGCTCGTTCACCGGCTGCGCGAACAGGTGGTCGGGCAGCGGGGTCGTTCCCTTTTCGCTTCCGTCGAGGGCGACCATCCTGGCGTTCATCTCAACCCTCCCGCTTTTCGATCAACACCAGCCCGTTCGGTGGGCCGGGCACCGCGCCCAATACCAGCAGGAGGTTCTGCTCGGCATCGACCGCCACGACCTTCAGGTTCTTGACCGTCAGGTTCACGCCACCCATCCGCCCCGGGAGCCGCTTGCCCTTGGTGACCCGGGACGGATAGGCCGACGCGCCGATCGATCCCGGTTGCTTGCCGGCCGTCGGACCGTGGGACGCGTGCCCTGCCACGAACCCATGGCGCTTGACCACTCCGGTGAACCCCCGGCCCTTGGTGACTCCCTGCACGTCCACGCTCTGGCCCTTCTCGAACAGGGCCACGGTCAGGCTCTGGCCCACCTCGAGATTCTGCGCGTCGGCGACCCGGAACTCCCTCAGGTGGCGAGCGGGGGGCAGGTTCCGCTTCTGAAACTGCCCGAGCACCGGCTTCGAGAAGCGCGTCTCCTTGTTGGTGCCGAAGCCGAGCTGAACCGCCGCATAGCCGTGTCGCTCGGCCGTGCGCACCTCGGTGACCGTGCAGGGCCCAGCCTCGATCACGGTCACCGGGAAGGCTTCCCCGCCGTCCCCGAATACCTGGGTCATGCCGATCTTTCTGCCGATGAGCCCAATCATCGGTTCACACTCCCAAGGGTGCCACAGGTGGGCTCTCCTCGAGGCTGTCCAGGATGCCCAGGTGCAAGGCGGGGGGCGCGCGACGACCGAGATGTATCCTTCATGGATACTTCGCAGGTCGTCGCGCGTCCGCCAACACAGCAGATGGGCATCCTGGGCAGCCTCCTCATGTCTTGATCTCGATGTCGACGCCCGCCGGGATGTCGAGCTTCTCGAGCGCCTCCATGGTCTGCGCCGTAGACCGCGTGATGTCGATCAGGCGTTTGTGGATGCGAATCTCGAACTGCTCCCGAGACTTCTTGTCGACGTGCGGGCTCCGCAGGACCGTGTAGATCGTCTTCTTGGTGGGCAGCGGCACCGGGCCGGAGGTCACCGCACCGGTCCGCCGGGCCGTGCGCACGATCTCCGACGCGGACTGGTCGAGCGTCGCGTGGTCGTATGACTTGAGCTTGATTCGGATCTTCTGCAGCATGTCCGAGCCTCTAGGCGACGACTTCGGTGACGACGCCGGCGCCCACGGTGCGACCGCCCTCGCGGATCGCGAACCGCAGCTCCTTCTCCATCGCGATCGGCGTGATCAGCTCCACCTCCATGTCCACGTTGTCCCCCGGCATCACCATCTCCCGCCCCGCCGGCAGGTGCGCCACCCCGGTCACG
>DASXTP010000072.1:0-3887 GCA_036505355.1 Candidatus Eiseniibacteriota bacterium
CTGAACGAGGTCGTCTACGGCAGCCGGCCGGGGGCAACCACGGTCGCCGAGGAGTCCACGGCGTGGCCCATGGTGTCGCGTCCCGTGCACCTGGGCGGGCTCGGCTTCGGCTTCAAGTGGAACATGGGGTGGATGCACGACGTGCTCGAGTACATGCGCAACGACCCGATCCATCGCAAGTACCACCACAACCAGCTCACCTTCGGCCTGCTCTACGCGTGGACCGAGAACTTCGTCCTGCCCCTCTCCCACGACGAGGTGGTCTACGGCAAGGGCTCGCTCCTTCGCAAGATGCCGGGGGACGACTGGCAGCGCTTCGCCAACCTGCGGCTGCTCTACGCCTTCATGTGGGCCTATCCCGGCAAGAAGCTCCTCTTCATGGGCGGAGAGTTCGGGCAATCGAGCGAGTGGAACCACGATCAGAGCCTCGAGTGGTGGCTCCTCGACGCCGGTCCTTACCACCGCGGGGTCCGGGCTCTCGTCGCCGATCTCAACCGCCTCTACCGCGCGCTGCCGGCGCTCCACCAGCTCGACTCCGACCAGGCCGGCTTTGCCTGGATGGACTGCGACGACTGGGAGCAGAGCGCCATCTCGTTCTGCCGCTTCGCGAAGGACCCGGCCGACCTCGTCCTCTGCGCCTGCAACTTCACCCCGGTCGTGCGGCGCGGCTATCGCGTGGGCGTGCCGCGCCCCGGCTACTACGCGGAGCTGGTGAACACCGACAGCAGGCTCTACGGCGGCAGCGACGTCGGCCATGGCGGCGGGCTTCTGGCCGAGCCCATCCCCTGGCACGGACAGCCTCACTCGCTGCTGCTCACCCTGCCCCCCCTCGGAGCGCTCTGGCTCCGCCCGACCGGGAGCTGAGGCCCATGCCGTCAGGGCCGAGCCGCACGCGCCCCGGTCGGCCGTATCCGCTGGGGGCCAGCTGGACCGGGACCGGCGTGAACTTCGCGCTGTTCAGCGAGCGCGCCACGGCGGTGGAGCTCTGCCTCTTCGACCCGGCCGATCCGCGGCGCGAGACCCATCGCATCCCCATCCGTGAGCGCACCGACCACATCTGGCACGTCTTCCTCCCCGAGGCCGGCCCCGGTCTCTGCTACGGCTACCGGGTGCACGGCGCCTACGACCCCCGGGCGGGTGATCGCTTCAATCCGGCCAAGGTCCTCCTGGACCCCTACGCCAGGGCGATCGCGGGCCCGGTCGCCCGGAGCGAGGCGGTGTTCGGTTACCGGCTGGGCGGCGCGGAAGCGGACCTCGTCCGGGACGATCAGGACAACGGCGCGGACGTGCCGAAGAGCGTCGTCGTGGATCCGGCGTTCGACTGGGGGGACGACCACCCGCCGCGGACGCCGTGGCACGAGACCGTCATCTACGAGCTCCACGTCAAGGGTTTCACCGCCCGCCACCCGGACGTGCCGCGGGAGATCCGCGGGACCTACGCGGGGCTCGCCTCGCCGGCTCCGGTGGCGCACCTGAAGCGGCTGGGGGTCACCGCGGTGGAGCTGCTGCCGGCGCATCACTCGGTGACGGAGAAGCGGCTCCGCGATCGGGGCCTCAGCAACTACTGGGGCTACAACTCCATCGGCTTCTTCTGCCCCGACTCCCGCTTCGCGTCGTCCGGGGATCGGGGACAGCAGGTGGCGGAGTTCAAGGCGATGGTGAAGAGCCTCCACCAGGCGGGCATCGAGGTCATCCTCGACGTCGTCTACAACCACACCGCCGAGGGCAACCATCTCGGTCCCACGCTCTGCTTCCGGGGCATCGACAACGCCGCCTACTATCGCCTGGCCGAGGATCGCCACGAGTACGTGGACTACACGGGGTGCGGCAACACGCTCAACGTGATGCATCCGCGGACCATCCAGCTCATCATGGACAGCCTCCGCTACTGGGTGCTCGACATGCACGTGGACGGCTTCCGGTTCGACCTGGCGTCAGCGCTGGCGCGGGAGCCGCAGGACGTCGACCGTCTCTCGTCCTTCTTCGACGTCATCAACCAGGACCCGGTCATTTCCCAGGTGAAGCTGATCGCCGAGCCCTGGGACCTGGGCGAGGGCGGCTACCAGGTCGGCAACTTCCCGGTGGGCTGGGCCGAGTGGAACGACAGGTACCGCGACACCATCCGCCGCTACTGGAAGGGCGACGAGGGGCAGGTGGCGGAGCTGGGATACCGCCTCACCGGATCCAGCGATCTCTACGAGCAGGGGGGCCGGCGCCCCTACGCCAGCATCAATTACATCACGGCCCACGACGGCTTCACCCTGGCCGACCTCGTCAGCTACAACACGAAGCACAACAAGGCCAATGGCGAGGACGAGCGGGACGGTGCCGGCGAGAACTTCTCCTGGAACTGCGGCGTCGAGGGTCCGACCAACGACCCGAAGGTCATCGAGCTCCGGCACCGCCAGATGCGGAACTTCCTGGCGACGCTCTTCCTGTCCCAGGGCATTCCCATGCTCTGCGCGGGCGACGAGGTCGCGCGGACCCAGCGGGGCAACAACAACGCCTACTGCCTGGACAACGAGACCTCCTGGTTCCCCTGGCCGCTGTCGCCGGCGGCTCTCCCGCCGCTCGAGTTCACCCAGCGGCTGATCCAGCTCCGCCTCCAGAATCCGGTCTTCCACCGGCGCACCTTCTTCCAGGGGCAGCGCATCAACGCGTCGGCGGCCAAGGACCTCTCGTGGTTCCGCCCCGACGGCAAGGAGATGACCGACGAGGAGTGGACCAACGGCTTCGGCCGTTGCCTGGGATTCCGGCTGGCGGGGGACGCCAACGAGGAGGTGGACGAGAGGGGAGAGCCCATCGTGGGCGACACCTTCCTCGTCCTGCTCAACGCGCACCACGAGGCCGTCCCCTTCATCCTGCCCGCCCACGAGCCGCGGGTCCGCTGGGAGCCGGTGCTCGACACGCGGGCCTGGGAGGCCCCCGACCCCGCCCGCACGTACCGCGCCGGCGATCACTACGATCTGGCGGGGCGCTCGCTCGCCGTGCTCCGCCTGCGGCCAAAACCCCGACCGTAGCGGGGGGGACGACTCCATCATGACGAACACGCCCGAGTTCGACTCCGAGATGCTCCGGACGACCCTCGCCCAGCTCGACAGCGTGGCCGCTCGCCTCACGCTCGATCCCAACATCCACGAGCGCCTGCGCTACCCGCGCCGCGCGCTCGTGGTGTCCATCCCCGTGCTCATGGACAGCGGGCGCACCGAGGTGTTCATCGGCTACCGCGTCCACCACTCGACGGCGCTCGGCCCCACCAAGGGCGGACTCCGGTACGATGCCGAGGTCAACCTCGGCGAGGTGACGGCGCTCGCCATGCTCATGAGCTGGAAGTGCGCGCTCATGGGCCTGCCGTACGGCGGCGCCAAGGGCGGGGTGCGGTGCAGCCCGCGCAACATGTCCGCCCGCGAGCGCGAGCACCTCACGCGCCGCTACACCGCCGAGATCATCCTCATGATCGGCCCCGACCTCGACATCCCCGCCCCCGATCTCGGCACCGACGAGCAGGTCATGGCCTGGATGATGGACACCTACTCCATGACCCAGGGCAAGAGCGTGCCGGGCGTGGTCACGGGCAAGCCGCTCATCGTGGGCGGCTCGGCGGGCCGGCGGGAGGCGACGGGCCGCGACATCGTCTACGTGCTCTACCAGGCCGCCAAGAGCCTGGGCCAGGAGCTGCAGGGCAAGAAGGTCGTCGTCCAGGGATTCGGCAACGTGGGGAGCGTGGCGGCCCGGATGCTCTGGCGCGACGGCTGCATCATCGCCGGGGTGGCCGACTTCAGGGGCGGTATCTGGAACCCGCACGGGATCGACATCCGACAGCTCGAGGTCCATGTGGCCGAGAGCGGCAGCGTGGCCGGCTTCCCCGGCACCGACGCCGTCACCAA
>DASXTP010000073.1:0-36776 GCA_036505355.1 Candidatus Eiseniibacteriota bacterium
ACCGATCGGCTGATCCCGGCTTCACGCCCGGGCCGTCCAATCTTGTGCACAGCACCACCGCCACGTCGTGGACCGACGCGAGCTTCACCGGCGGCACGGTGTACTACAAGCTCACGGCCGTGGACTTCTCGGGCAACGAGAGCGCACCGGCTTCCACAAGCATCACGGTGGGAGTCGGTGATGTGAATCTGCCGGCGCGCTTCGCGCTTCATGCCATCGCTCCGAATCCGGTCCGGGAGCGGGCGGTCCTCGCCTACGACGTCCCGGCAGCGGGGGGCGCGGTGAGACTCGGCCTCTACGACGTCGGTGGTCGTCTGGTGCGCTCGCTCGTGGATGGCCCGCAGACTCCAGGCCAGAAGTCGGTGGCGTGGGACGGCCGGGACGATCTCGGCCACGCGCTGGCGGCAGGCATGTATTTCGTCCGCATGCGGGCGGTCGGATTCACACAGGTGCGCAAGTTCGTGATGACGAGGTAGAACGAGAAAGTGGTAACGGGCGGGGATCCCGCATCACCTCTCGGCCAGGCCGGGCGTAGAATCCGCTCGTCGAAGCGAGGGAGGCAGCGATGCGGACTCGCGGGTGCGGTCTGCTCCTGTCGACCACCATGACCCTCGTTACGGTGCGCACGATGGCGCAGCACGACACACGCACGCCGTGCCTGAAAGCTCGGCCGGGGGAGCTTCCCGATCCGCATGGCAAGAACTAGCATCGCCGACCAGAGAGGACAGGCACGAGTGGACCGATATCCAGAAAGGGAGTGTCCCCTGGCAATGATTCCCGCTGGCGGCAGCGCGTGCATCCCCCGGAACGCGCTCTCTACTCAATTACGGGGCCGCTATGGACCCTCCGCCCACCGCTCGCCCAGGGCGAACACCCGGCCCGGGTCGAGCGCCTCGCGGATCCGCGACCGCAGCGCCCGGACCGCCGCCTGGGGGGCGACCACCGGCTCGAGCTCCCCGATGGATCGGGACCCGATCAAGACGAACCCGTGCTGCGCGAGCCGGCGCACGATCGTCTGCTCGCTCCCCGATTCGGGAAACCAGTGAAGCCGGCCGGCCGGCGCGTAGAATACCAACCGCTCCGCTCCCGCCAGCGAAAGGAGCGGCGCGATCGCCGCGGGGGTTCGATGGCCGAGGTGAAGGTGAGCCTGGCTGGTGCTTGGTCCTGGGCTTCGGCGAGCCGCCGGCACATGGCGAGCGTTCGCATCGCGGATCTGAAGAGCCAACTGAGTGAGTACTTGCGTAGCGTCCGACGAGGCCACCCGCTCACGGTGATGGATCGCGACACCCCCATTGCCCGGATCGTCCCATACGAGTCGGAGGCGGATCGCATCGTGGTGAGGCAGCCCGTGCCGGGGTCGCCCGCGGTGCCGGAAGTTGCCCTGCCGCCGCCGCTGCGCATCCGCCGCGACGCCGTGGACCTGCTGCTCGAGGAGCGACGAACGGGCCGATGATCGCCTACCTCGACTCCTCGGTCCTGCTGCGCGTCGTGCTGAGCCAACCCCGAAGGCTGAACGAATGGAAGAGGATCACTCGCGGCGTAGCGAGCGCCCTGGTGGAGGTGGAGTGTCTTCGGACGCTGGATCGCGTGCGGATCGCAGAGCGGATTTCCGATGAAACGATGGGGCCGCGGCGGGAAGCGGTGTATCGACTCATCGAATCCATGGAGATCGTCGAGCCCTCACGCCCGATTCTCGCCCGGGCGGCTCAGCCGATGCCTGCGGCCCTCGGCACCCTGGCCGCCATTCACCTGGCGACGGTTCTATTGTGGCGCGAGCGCACGGGGGCGGATCTGGTACTGGCCACGCACGACGCGAACTTCGGCTTGGCGGCCCGGGCGAGCGGCGTACGTGTGATGGGGGCCTGAATCTCCACGGGGCGGCGTCGGAGCCCGGGCTGGGCGAACGCGCACAAGACAAACGACCATGATCGAGTTGCGAGCCACTTTGCATTCCTTCCGCTGGATTCAATCGAGGGAAGGTTTGCGGATCGTTAGATTCGCGGCGCAGGGCACTAGCCTGCCAAATAGCGGCACCAACCGAACCAGAGCATTCCGTACCACTCCCGCCAGACCCATCTCACGGAACGCCCAAGTGGTCTCGAACTCGTGACGGAAAGTCCCCCCGAGCCGCTGGACTTGGCGTTTGAGATCGCTAACGACCAAAACGTCCTCATCGATATCGGCTTCCAGAACCACCTTTCGCACTCGGTTGATCTTTGAATGAGAATATCGATAGAGAGCGGCCGGTGTACACGGCTCCATGAGGAATACCATCTGACCCCCTGGCCTGAGGATCCTCAGCAGCTCCCGGAGTGGTCCCGAAAAATCGTGATCGACGCCGAAATGATGGAATGCGGCATAGGTGAAGATCCGATCGAATACACCCTCCGCGAAGGGGCTGTTCGCGCTTCGGAAGGCCCATTTCCCGTCCAGCCTACACTTCAGGAGCTCCTCCCATCGGGTGGTGCCGCGCAGCGCGTCGGCCGATACGTCGCTGGCATGCACCTCCGCTCCCGGCACCATCCGCTTGAGCAAGGCGCTTGCCCACGCCTGGCCGGCTCCCACCTCCAGGCAAACGCCCCCACTCCCGACGTCCAGACAGGCAATCAGGGTTTCGAATGCCCTGAGATCCCCGGCTTTGATCCGCAAGCTGGCATAGAAGTCAGCTTCGGGCCGCTCACTTGGGTCGGTACTCCAAAAGTGTATCTCCTTCCGCTCTGAGTTCGTCAGTTCGTCTGGAGCAATAAAGATCGCGACATCTTCGATTCGTTGTGTAGTGATCCCTTCCTTGAGTCGAATCACAGACCAAGCTCCTCAGTCACTGGGCGCCGGTCCTCGGCAAGACAATCAGTTGGGGAATGTCGAATGACGCTCGCCTCGTCATGCGTCTCCCATCGGGGGCGGGCGTCAACACCTGCTCCGAATCGTACAGGCTAGAGGCTCTCCGCCCAGCGCTCGCCCAGTGCCAGCACCCGGCCCGGGTCGAGCGCCTCGCGGATCCGCAGCCGCAGCGCTCGAACCGCGGCCTGCGGGGCCACCACGGGCTCCAAATCACCGGCGCGCCGCGCTCCGATCAAGACGAAGCCATGTTCCGCCAGCCCGCGCACGATCGCCTGCGCGCTCCCGGATTCCGGAAACCAGTGAAGCCGGCCCGCCGGCGCGTGAAATACTAGCCGCTCGACGCCCGCCAGCGACAGGAGCGGGGCGATCGGGGCCGGGACCCGGTGCGGCGAGGTGAAGGTGAGCCTGGCCTGTGCTTGGTCCTGGACCTCGGTGAGCCGGCGGCACAGCGCGATCGCCTCGGCGCCCTCGAGGCGGGCGACGGGTGGCCCCCACGCCGCGCCGAGCGTGCGTTCCTGCTGGGCGACGACCTTCATGTCGTCCTCGAGCCCGACCGCAACGGCGAATGGCGCTCGAGCCGCCTCCGGCTCTCCGAGCGCATCGGCCGCGGCCCGGCCGAGCACGGTGGCGAACGCCGGATCGAGCCGCGGCAGCCTCTCCCAGCGCTCGGCGTCGGCGAGCTGCTCGCCGGTCGCGGCGTAGATCAGCACCACGCGAGCCTCGGGCCCAGGGAGCAGCTTGAGGCTCGCTTCGAGCAGCACGGCGAGCCCGCCGCCCGATCCGCACAACAATCGGTGGAGGGCGAACCCGGCCACGTTCTTCACCACCTGGCCGCCGCTTCGGATCAGCGTGCCGTCCGCCAGCGCGAAGCGCGCGCCCAGGATTCGGTCGCGCGGCGCGCCCAAGCGCAGCCGCCGTGGGCCCGAGGCGTTGGTGGCCAGCGTGCCGCCCAACGTCGAGCGCGCGGCATGGGGCGACTCGAGCGGCAGCTCCTGGCCCCGGTCGGCGAGGGTCGCGTGCAGGGCGCCAAGCGTGATCCCGCACTCGGCGGTGACGGTGAGATCCTCGGGCTCGTACACCACGATCCGGTCCAGCGCGGAGAGGTCGAGCGCCACGTCGAATCGCTCGGGCGCCTCGAAGCGCGCAAGCTGGCTGCCGCCTCCCCAGGGGATCACGCCGAGCTGGTCGGTCGAGGCTGCCCGCAGCGCCTCGGCGACCTCGGCCGACGAAGCGGGCTTGAGTGCCAACCGTGGCGCGCGGTCGCCGATCCGATAGCGCCCGGGATCGGCTGCCCGCGCCGGGTCGAGGCCGAGGGTCGCGACCGCGCTCACTCGGCCGACCCCCGTGCCGGGCCAGGGATCCCTCGCCCGGGAGAACCTCGTCTTGGCCGAGGGGCCCGGCTCATATCCAGGGGCCCTCGGAGTTTCCCACCGGGCGCATGCCGCCGAGCTGGGCCGGATTTGCCGCCGTGGGCTCGCCCTCGCCCGGCAGGATCTTGCCCGGGTTGAGAAGACCCTCGGGATCGAACGCCCGCCGCACCCGTTCCATTGCCGCCAGGTCGTCACGCCCGAACAGCTCGCGCATCATCGGGCGCTTCTCGATGCCTACCCCGTGCTCGCCCGAGATCGTTCCGCCCATGCGGATGCACATGCGCAGGATCTCGTGCGACACCTCGAGCGCCGCGGCCTGCTGGGCGGGATCGTCGGCGTCGAACAGCACGTGGGGGTGGAGGTTCCCGTCCCCGGCGTGGAACACGTTGCCGGCCTCGAGGCCGCGCTCGGCGCAGAGCCTATGGACGCCGCTCAGGGCCTCGGCCAGCCGGGTGCGCGGCACTACGCCGTCCATGATGTAGAAACCGCTCGCGCTGCGCCCGTAGGCGCCGAACGCCGACTTTCGCCCCTTCCAGATCGCCGCCCGTTCGGCCTCGTCGCGCGCGATCCGGGTCGAGCGCGCGCCGTGCCGGCGGGCGAGCTCTCCGATCTGCTCGGCCTGCCGCTCGAGGCTCACCGCCGGTCCATCAACCTCGATCAGCAGCACGGCGCCGGCGTCGAGTGGCAGCCCCAGGTGGAGCCACTCTTCGACCAGCGAAACGGTGTGCTGGTCCATGATCTCCATCGCCGCCGGGACGATGCCCGCCGCGATCGCGGCCGAGACCGCGCGGCACGATTCTTCGACGGTGGCGAAATCGAACAGCATGGTCTTCACGGCCTCGGGGCGCGGCACGAGCCGCACGCAGACCTCGGTCACCACGCCGAGCGTGCCCTCGCTCCCGGTCACCAGGGAGCCGAGGTCGAAGTCGGGGGCATCGGGAGCTTCGCCGCCCAGCGTCACCACGCTGCCGTCGTAGAGCACCACCACCAGCCCCAGCAGGTGGTTCATCGTCACCCCGTACTTCAAGCAGTGTGGACCGCCGGCGTTGGTGGCGACGTTGCCGCCCAACGTGCTGACTTGCTGCGAGGCCGGGTCGGGCGCGTAGGTCAGCCCCTGCGGCGCCAGTCGCTGAGAGAGCCAGAGGTTCACGAGCCCGGGCTGGACCCACGCCAGCATCCGCTCCGGATCGAGGCTCAGCACCTGATCCATGCGGTTGAGCGAGAGAACGATCCCGCCGCGCTCGGGCGTCGCCCCGCCGGCGAGCCCGGTGCCGGCCCCGCGCGGCGTCACCGGAATCCGGTGCGCATGCGCCCAGCGGACGAGCGCCGCCACCTCGTCGGTCGAGCGCGGCAGGACTACGACATCGGGCAGGTGCTTCTCGAGTGCCAGGGCGTCGGCTTCGTAGGTGAACCGGGCGGCATGACTGACGAGCACGCCGTCGGCGCCGATCAGGGCGCGGAGCTGGTTCAAGAGCGAGTGAGAAAGATTCACGGATCGGCAGCCTAACATCCCGCCGGTGCGGTCCGAAGCAGGCTTCCGCCCGCGAAACCGCGCACGCCGTCGGCGGACTGTGAATCAGCTGGCCGCCGGTGTAGGCTCGGGCCCTCGCGTTCCCATCTCCTTCATCAGAGGCTTCCGCCATGAATCCGATTCGGTCCCGCATCCACGTGGTCTTCGCCGCGCTCCTCGCATCGATCGCCCCGCCGCCGCGCGCCCTCGCCGGGGACCCGCCCCGACCTCCGGTCGCGGAGCGGATCCCGCACCCCACCACGCTCCATGGCGAGACTCGGGCCGACGACTACTACTGGCTGCGCGACAAGAAGAACGCCAGAGTCATCTCCTACCTGGAAGCCGAGAACGCCTACGCCGATTCGATGACGGCAGCCAACCAGAGCCTGCGCGACTCGCTCTATCAGGAGATGCTGGCGCGCATCAAGCAGACCGATCTCACGGTGCCCTACCGCAGGGGCGACTTCCTCTACTACACGCGCACCGAGGAGGGGAAGCAGTATCCCTACTACTGCCGGCGCCGGGGCACGATGGAGAGCCCCGAGGAAGTGCTCCTCGATGTCAACGCCCTGGCCGTGGGCCATCGGTTCATGTCGATCGGCGACTTCGAGGTCAGCCCCGACAGCCGGCGACTCGCCTACACCATCGACAGCACCGGTTACCGCCAGTACATCCTGGCGGTGAAGGATCTCGAGACCGGCCACAACCTGCCCGATCACGCCGAGCGCGTGACGTCGATCGCCTGGGCGACCGACGGTCGCACGCTCTTCTACACCCAGGAGGACGACGTCTCGAAGCGTTCCTATCGCCTCTACCGGCACAGCCTCGAGACGGCGGCCGGCGATCGGAAGGAGCCCCAGGCCGACGAGCTTCTGTACGAGGAGAAGGACGAGCACTTCGAGGTCGAGGTCGAACTGTCGCGCAGCCGGGAGTGGCTGATCCAGACGCGCGGCAGCCATACCACCTCGGAGGTCGCGGTTTTACCAGCCGCCTCGCCGCGAGCGCCATGGAAGGTGATCGCCCCGCGCGTACACGAGCGCGAGTACTACGTCGATCATCGCGGGGACCGTTTCTGGATCCGGGTCAACGACAAGGGCAAGAACTACCGTCTGGTGATCGCCCCAGTCTCCGATCCCGCCCCGTCCCACTGGACCGAGATTCTTCCCCACGATCCCAAGGTCATGATCTCCGGAGTGACCTGCTTCAAGGGTGCCGTTGTCGTCAGCGAGCGCGAGGGGGGACTGCCGCAGATCGTGATGATGAATCCAGAGACCCACGCTACCCGGCGCGTCCACTTCGATGAAGCAGCCTACACAGTGGGGCCGGCTGCGAACGCCGAGTTCGACACGGGGGCGTTCCGCTACGGTTATCAGTCCTTCCTCACGCCGGTTTCGGTGTTCGATCTGGATCTGGGCTCGCTCGACTCCAAGCTGCTCAAGCGCACCGAAGTACTCGGCGGTTGGGATCCTTCTCGCTATGCCATGGAGCGCCTGTGGGCGACCGCGAAGGACGGCGCGAAGATCCCGATCACGATCCTTTACCGGAAGGGGCTGCCACGCGATGGCTCCGCGCCCTGCCTCCTGCACGGCTATGGCTCCTACGGAATCCCGCAGAACGTCACCTTCAGCTCCAACCGCTTCAGCCTGGTGGACCGCGGGATGGTGTTCGCGATGGCGCACATTCGCGGCGGCGGCGAGTTCGGCGAGACCTGGCACGAGGCGGCCCGCATGGCGACCAAGATGAACACGTTCACCGACTTCATCGCCTGCGCCGAGGAGCTGGTCGCCTCGAAGGTCGCGCGCAAGGACGGCATCGTCATCCAGGGCGGTAGCGCGGGTGGGCTCTTGATGGGGGCGGTCACCAATCTAAGACCGGACCTCTTCAAGGGCGTGTTCACTCAGGTGCCATTCGTGGACGTGCTCAACACGATGCTCGACGAATCCCTGCCGCTCACCGTGGGCGAGTTCGAGGAGTGGGGCAATCCCAAGGTCGCGCAGCAATACCGCTGGATGAGAGCCTACTCGCCGTACGACAACGTGCGTGCCGCCCAGTACCCGAGCATGCTGGTGCGGACGAGCCTCAACGACAGCCAGGTGAGCTACTGGGAGCCGGCCAAGTACGTGGCCCGACTGCGCGCCATGAAGACCGACTCGAACCCGCTGCTGTTCAAGTGCAACATGGGAGCGGGCCACGGCGGTGCCAGCGGTCGTTACGACGCCCTCGAGGACACGGCGTTCGACTACGTCTGGATCCTCGGGACCGTCAGGCTCGCAGGCACGGGCCCGCGTCCCTGAGGTTGCGGGAGGGCACCGATTACTTCTGGGTCCGCCGGCCGAAATGGCTGACCAGATACCCGCGCAAGGTATCGTGCTCCGCCGGGGTGAGCTGCACGCCCCATTTCTCCATCTGGACGATGGTCTTCTCCCAGGCGGTCGAGTCCTTGGCTTGCTGCGTGATCAGCATCGCCGAATGGCAGGTCCGGCACGAGCGGTCGGCGAGTTCGTGGCCCTCTCCGGCCGGAAGCTGCGGCGCGTAGGCGATGCGGCGCGGAGGCTTGTCCCCGGCCGCGCCGGCGAGGGTCGCCAGTGCGCATCCCGCGAGCATCAACATCGCCGCGAGCCGACGGATGTGAACGAACTTCGAGATCCCGCGCCCCACCGCTGTCCAGCGCACCGGGTCAGCCGCGCACATGGAAGCTCACCTTGTGGATGGAGTTGTTGGCATAGCCGCCGAGATTGGGCTTCGCTTCCAACGGTTGCGTCACGCCCGAGCCGTCGGTGGCACGCGCCATCACGGTGAGTGAAGTCGGTTTCTTCACCTCGACCTCGGTGGCCCATGCACGCCAGGCCATCGGCGCCGTCTCTCCCATGAAGCCGGCCGGGCGCCAGGTCTTGCCGCCGTCGGCGGACACCTCGACCAAGCGCACGCCGCTCGAGCCCGCCCAGGCGAAGCCCTGGATCCGGACCTTTCCCGTCCCCAGCGGGACCCGTGCCCCCGACAGCGGCCGGGTGATGACCGACTTGACGCGCACCTCCTCGACCGGTGCCGCGGCGGCCGGATCTTCGCCCGGGTAGGTGTAGCGGTAGCCCTTGACCATGAAGTGGTTGTCCGACGGCGCGTCCTCGACGCGCACCCGCGTGACCCACTTGGTCGAGGCCATCCCGAACCAGCCGGGCACGATGGCCCTAAGCGGCGCGCCATGGAGCTCCGGCAGGGGCTCGCCGTTCATGGTGTGGGCGAGCATGACGTCGGCCATCGCTTTCTCGATCGGGACGCTGCGCAGGAACGGCGGCACGCTCGGGAGCGTCGCATGGTCGGCGGCCTCGAACCAGACGTGCTTCGCCTCGGGCAGTGGCCCGGCTCGTTGGAGCACCAGCGAGAGCTTCACTCCTCCCCAGGTCGCGTTGCCGATCGCGCCGCGCTCCCACTGCGTGCCCGAGGTGTTGGCGAGCCGGAAGAGGCCCCGTCCGTTCCCGGCGCACTCCAGCGTGTGGGTCGCCTCTTGGAATGGCAGCGCTTTGAGATCGGCCAACGTGAGAGTGAGCGACCGCTGGACGCGCCCGCTGACCTCGAGCCGGAAGCTCGCCGGATCCGCCGTGGGGACGGGAAGGTGGCTGCGCACGAAGAAGCGGTCGTTGCGCGTGAGCCACGAGCGACCCAGGGATTCGAGCGTGGTTTCCCAATGCTCGGGCCAGTCGTTGCGCTCGATGAGATCGGGGATTCCCGCTGGGGCGGCGCGCGACGGCAGGTCGGCCGCCACCGCACGCGCCCAAGGGGGCAGTGCTCCGACGCCCATGGCGGCGACGCCCGCCCGCGCGAATCGCTCGAGGAACGCCCTGCGGCTCAGGTCGTCCATGGCCGGGAATCTACTCCGAAGGACCCGATCCTGCGAAGCCTTCTGTTCGAGGCGCGAGCGGGCTCGAGTCGTCCGGCATGCGCCTTGAATCTGCCCGGAAGCTGGATCAGCATCGGCTGCGGCTCGGGCCGAGCGTTGGCGAGTAACTTGAGGGAGGGATCATGCACGAGCGTCCAAGTGAGACGTCCGCTCCGAGCGCTCTCGTCGACCGCCTGCGCGCCCATGTCGAGCATCTGGCCGGCGTGGTCGGCGAGCGCCATCTGTTTCGGCATGGCACGCTGGACGCGGCCCGCGCCTACATCGAGGCGGAATGGGAGAGGCAGGGATATCGGGCCGCTTTGCAGTGGTTCGAGGTCATGGGGCACCGTTGCGCCAATGTCGAGGCAGAACGAACGGGCCGTGCCTCTCCCGGGCGCATCCTGCTGATCGGCGCCCATTACGACACCGTCCCGGGAAGCCCGGGGGCCAACGACAACGCAAGCGGTGTCGCGGCCCTGCTGGAAATCTCCCGCCTCTTCGCGGGTCGGACGCCGCGCCTGACGGTGCGGTTCGTGGCGTTCGCGAACGAGGAGCGTCCGTTCTTCGGGAGCGACGGCCAAGGAAGCGCCGTCTGCGCGCGTGCCGCCCGCCTCCGCGGCGACGACGTCCTGCTCATGGCGTCGCTCGAGACGATCGGTTGCTACCGCGATGAACCCCACAGCCAGCGCCATCCGCCGCTTTTCGGGCTCTTCTACCCTCACCGCGGCAACTTCGTCGCCTTCGTTTCCGACTTGCGCTCGCGGAGACGAATGCACGAAGCGGCCGCGGTATTCCGAGCGGCATCCAACTTTCCGCTCGAGGAGGTGGCCACCTTCCGCTTCGTGCCGGGCGTGGGCTGGAGCGATCATCGGGCCTTCTGGGAGTGCGGCTATCGAGCGTTCATGGTGACCGATACCGCCTTCTGTCGCTACCCGCACTACCACACCGCCCGCGACACACCAGACCGGCTGAACTACGGGCCGCTGGCCCGCGTCACCGAGGCGCTCTTCCACACCTTCGCCGCGCTGTGCGAGGGCGATGAGGGCGCCGCGGAGAGGCGGTGAAGCTCGATCCCTCCGCCGATCGCCACCCGGTCAGCCCGGCGGCCAGCGCATGGGCCGGCCGCCCAGCAGGTGAAAATGGAGGTGGGAGACGGATTGGCCGGCGTCGGCGCCGACGTTGGTGACGAGCCGCCACCCGGAGGCCAGGCCTTCGCTGCGTGCGACCCGTGCGGCGAGGGTAAACAGCTCGGCCAGCATCTCCGCGTGGTCGTGATCGACCTCCGCCGCGGAGCTCACGACGTGCTGCTTGGGAATCAGCAGGACGTGGGTGGGCGCCTGGGGGTTGATATCCCGGAAGGCCAAGACCCGGTCGGTCTCGGCCACCTTGTCGGACCGCAGCGACCCCTGGGCGATCTGGCAGAAGGGGCATTCCACGACCGCATGGTGCGCCCCGACAGGATCGCGCCGCAAGGGTGCGAAATGCAGGGCACCGCGCCCCCTTCGCCCTGAAACCGTCGAGGCCCAGAGGATCTAGCCGGGGACCGAGACCCCTAGGTCCCTCGCCAGTCTCGCCACCACGTCGGCCACCTGGCGGTAGCCGGTCTCGAGCAGGAAGTTGGGATTCCGCCCGTAGGACTTGTGCCCCAGGATGTAGAAGTCTGGCTCGGGGCTGGCGAGCACGTCGGCCCCGAACGCCGGAACGGTGAGGCAGTCGCCAGCTCCAGAATCCAGCAGCGCCGCCGACAGCTTCATCGGCCCCCGCGAGGCGTAGCACTCGTGCACCTGGAGCTCGCGGTAGAGCGAGTTGTCGGGACCGAAGCCGGCGTTGACCAGCACCTGCTCGACCTCTGCCACCCGCGGCTCGTCACCGACCATCAGCGTCACGCGGTAGCGGTGGGTCGCCGAGTTGAACTCGAAGCCCTCGACTCGCGCACCGCCGATGTGCTCGACCGAAGGATGCCCCCCGCCGGCCAGCTCTCGCCCGCGCGCGCAGAGTTTCCGGCGCTCGGCCAGCGGATCGTTCGCGATCTCGGGAAGTAGCGCCTCCCGCGGCTCGCGTGTCGCCCACACCACCTGCGTCCCCGCTGCCTCCTCGGCGAGTCGAGCCAGGTTGGAAACGCAGGTGGCGGCACTCGTCCCGCCGCCGATCACCAGCGTGCGCTTGCCGGCGTAGCGTTCGCGGCGCAGCCCCAGCACGTCGTCGACCAGGTAGGAGAGCTGGGGCGCGAGATAGAGCTCGTTGCGCGCTGGAATGCCGCCGTCGCCGGCCCAGTTCGGCTGCCCGTAGACACCGGAGGCATCGACCACGGCGAAGGTGTGCAGGAAGTTCTCCCGCCCGCCGGCATCCCGCACCAGCAACCGGAATGAATGCTCGCGCCGGCGCGGCTTTCCGATCGCGTCGCCCTTCAGCAGCCCGCGGCGCGAGACGTGGGCTACCTGGGCGTGGGTGTGGAGGCGATTCTCGAGCTCGGGCAAGCGCGCGAGCGGATCGAGATAGCGTTCGACCAGCTCCTGGCCGGTCGGGCAGGCCTCCGGGTCCGGTGGGGTCCATCCGGTGCGCGAGAGTCGCGCGACCGAGCTCGGCCCCAGGTTCATCTTCCATGGCGTGAACATGCGCACGTGGCCCCACGCCCGCGGATGTGAGCCCACCGCGCCCCGCTCGAAGACGTGCACGTCGAAGCCGTGGTCGAGCGCGGCGAGCGCCGTCTCGAGGCCGATGGGTCCGGCGCCGATCACGGCGAGCGTGTTGCGGGCGGGAAGGGGCATGAGGGTCATCCTCGATTGAGCGACCTGAGAACGCGATGGCCAGGGTCCAAAGTCGGAAGACACGACGGGGGAGCATCGTCCCGTCACTACTCTCTGGAAATGAATGGTCGCACCGAGAGCCTGCCTTCTTGCATGCGAAGAGCATATTGAAGGAAATCGAGGGGAACTCCAAAGCCACGCACGAAGCGGTTCTTGACCACCAGCGGGCCCATGCATCCGTGCCAGGTCAGTCGCTCCTCGGCGTAGCCATTAGGGAGTGCGATCACCAGGGAATCCCCAACGTCCAGATCGCGAATGCAGGGGGCCGCACGGCGAAATCCACGTACCGTGGCGTCCGGGCACTACTCCCCAAGACTATTGCCACGCTGTCGCAGCGCAGGGTGTGGGTGTAGTCGGCCACAGGAACAAAGGCCGTGACGCGCAGCAACGCCACCGCCGCCTTGCCGCCGAAGGCCCATACCGAATTGGAACCCGCCTTGGCTGCCAGCGCCGAGTCCAGTGCACCGAAGCGTAGCGGTCCGGACCCTGGCTGGCCGTCGAGTCGCAGACTGCCCGCATTGTAGTTGTCTGGAATGATGTAGCCGCTCGTGGATACCAAGACGACGTTGCCCCACAATCGCCATCCGTCGGTGCAGTCCCGAAATCCCCACGCAAGAACGCGTGCGCCGGGCCGCAGGCCTGGCCCCGGAAATTGAGTCCGCATCCCTGTGGTGAGAACGATGACCGAATCATCGGCGGTCCCATGAACGACACGCTTGACGTGAATTCTAATGTCCCACGATCTCGTGTGACCCCAAGAAGGAGGGAGACCGCAACCACCGATGTGGACGCGCGCGACTGTATCGACCGCTGCCACGGTCCCGTCCACGAGCAGATCCCAACTGGAGAGATAGTCCGCAAAATCACCTGGCGCTCCTCCGTCGTTGGCGAGGCAGGGTCGCACGCGGACACTCACCAAAGGCACCGTCAGCAACGTGAGTAGAAGCGCCTGCAACGCTCTGTTGATCCGTCTCACGACTGCTTCGGATCTCCCCTAACGAATCACGATGATTCGGGTGGTGGCGAATTGGACGCCTCGATCAGCCATAAGGAAGTACACACCCGAAGCCAGGTTGGTCTGCTCAAACTCAACCAGTTGGGAGGCGATGGGTGCCCCTACGAGAACCTGTCTAGTCGCGATCGTCGCCCTGCTCAGTCGAAGAAGTAAAGGCAGATTTATCCGAACTCCGCCAGGATCGGCGCGTGGTCCGAGGCCCGCGCCGGCCCGTCGAGCCCGTGCACCGTGGCCCCCCGGCCTTCCGACCAACCGCGCCCCGCGAACCAGTCGAGCCGCAACCCCGCGCGCCGCTCGACCCGGGACAGCAACCGTCGCGCGGGCGCTCCGGCCCAATGCAGCAGAGGTCGGGCCTCCGGCAAACGGGCGAATCGAAGCCTCAGCGTCGGTCGTCGGTCCATGAAGCGAGACCACTCGAAGCCATGAGAGCGCAAGACGTCGAATAGCGGCTCGCGGGTCGCCCCCTGGTCGGGATGGAGCAGTCTTCGCTCCAGCGTTTCGCCGGGGGATAGCAGCAGGACCGCCGCCCCGAAGAGCGGGTCCCAGGGGCGCCCGCGGTCGAAGGTGTGCGAGTTGAAATCGCCGGCGATCAGGATCGGCCGGATCTCCTTTTGGAGCTCCTCGAGCAAGATCCGCATCTGAGCGGCACGGAACGCGCGCGTGCCGTGCACGGCAAGGTGCACCGAGACCGCCACCAGCGGCCCGCCCGGACGTTCGATGTCCGCCACCAGCCCGATGTGTCGTCCGTACATGCGCTCGAAGTGGAATTGCGTGCGGCTCGGGCTCGGCAGCTCGACCACGCGCACCCCGCCGATCGGCCAGCGAGAGAGGATGGCCTGGCCGAACAGGCCCTCCTGATTCTCCCGGTCGCGCGCCATGTGGGGATCCTCGTCGCGTCCGGCCGTGGTCTCGATGAAGAGCGGCGCCCAGGCGGCATGGAGGCCAAGGGCTTGGGCGAGGTCGCCGGCCACGTCGCGGTTCCCGGACCTGGCCATGCCGAGGTCCACCTCGTTGAGCAGCACCAGATCGGCCTGTGCGAGCTGCGGATGGGTCTTGAGCGCGTGCTCCACCTGCTCGTACCGGTTGCCGTGCTCGATGTTCCAGTGCACCGAGCGCACCCGATCGCGATCCGAAGGCAGATCGTGCGGGAGCGGGGGCACGGCGCGGCGCACCGTGCCGAGCACGCGGTCGATGCGCTCGCGAAGCGCGGGCCAGGACGGAGCCGCGTGGAGCGAGTCCAGCGTGGCGGAGGTTCGTAACGCTCGCCGAATCTCCCCGCACTCGGCGATCAGCGACGGGTCGTTGGACACGGCCGCCCAGAATAGCAGGCGCGGGCGGTGCCGGCGTTCCGAGCGCCTCGCTGGAGATCGGTGGCGAGCTCGTCGCATCCATCCCTTCCGGGGTCGCGTTGCGCCCCGGCGGGCGAGCCCCTAGACTAGCTCCACGTTCGTCTCGAAGCATGCTCACCCGGCCGGCCACGAGGAGAATCGCTTGACGCCCCGCCCTCGCACCCTCGGCGAGCTGAGGCAAACCGGTCATCGTCCGCGCTCGGTCAAGGACGAGATGCGGGCCAACTTGATCGCCGCGCTGCGCGCCGGCAAGCCGTTGTTCAGCGGGATCGTCGGCTACCAGAACACCGTCGAGCCGCAGATCGTGAACGCGCTCCTGTCGCGCCACGACTTCATCCTGCTCGGGCTGCGCGGGCAGGCCAAGACCCGCATCCTGCGCTCGCTGGTGCAGTTCCTGGACGAGTGGATTCCGGCGGTCGAGGGCTGTCCGCTCCACAGCGACCCGTTCCAACCGCTCACGCACCACGCGCGCGCGCTGGTCGAAGCCCGCGGGGACGACACCCCGCTCGAGTGGATCCACCGCGACCTGCGCTACCAGGAGAAGCTCGCCACACCCGACGTCACGATCGCCGACCTGATTGGCGACATCGATCCCATCAAGGCGGCGACGCTGCGGCTCGACTACTCCGACGAGCGCGTCATCCACTACGGGATCATCCCGCGCACCAACCGCGGGGTCTTTGCCGTCAACGAGCTGCCCGACCTGCAGCCGCGCATTCAGGTCGGCCTGCTCAACATCCTCGAGGAGAAGGACTTCCAGATCCGCGGCTTCCCCGTGCGCATGCCGCTCGACGTGCTGATGGTGTTCGCGGCCAACCCCGAGGACTACACCAACCGCGGCAACATCATCACGCCGCTGAGGGACCGGATCAATTCCCAGATCATGACCCACTATCCGCTCTCGCGCGACCACGGCATGGAGATCACCGCGCAAGAATCTTGGACCGAGCGCGACAGCGGGGTCGAGGTGGTGGTGCCGAGATTCGTGCGCGAGCTGGTGGAAGAAGTGGCGGTTCAGGCGCGCAAGAGCGAATACGTCGACCAGAACTCGGGAGTCTCGGCTCGGTTGCCGATCGCGCTGATCGAGAACCTGGTCTCGAACGCCGAGCGCCGCGGTTTGAAGACCGGCGAGCCGAAGGTGTGGGCGAGGATTTGCGACCTCGCGAACGCGGTCTCGGGGGTGAGCGGCAAGGTCGAGCTGGTGCTCGAAGGTGAACAGGAGGGGGCGATGAACGTGGCGCGCGCGCTGCTGGGCCGTGGGGTCAAGGCGGTGTTCGCCGAGCGCTTCCCCGACGCCTACAAGCCGCGCCGCGGGCGGGCGGCTCGGGCGGCCGAGCCGGCGCCCGCCGCCGAGAGCGAGCTGGCGTCCTCGGAGTACCGGCCGATCCTCGAGTGGTTCGCGAGCGGTCACCACGTCGAGATCGCGGACGACATGCCGCAAGCCGAGTACGCCAAGCGCCTGGCGGCGGTGCGGGGCCTGGAGCGGCTGGCGGCCAAGTACCTGGCGACGGAGGGGACCGAAGAGGCGGCGGTGGCCATGGAGCTGGTGCTCGAAGGCCTGCACCAGAACTCGATCCTCTCCCGCGAACGCGCCGACGGCGCCGCCACGGCCTACAAGGACATGCTGAAGAGCATGCTGTCCGGCTTCGGCGCGGACGACTGAGCCGGGTGGGGACCGATGCGCTTCGACTACTCCAAGTGGAAGGGTCCGCGGCCCGAGGATCTCCAGTTCCTCAAGCAACTGATGGAGATCTACCGCAGCCTGTTGCTGCAGACCGGCGGCGACGTGGACGAAGCGCTGCGCTGGATGGAGCAATTCGGCCAGCAATACGGGTTCTTCAACGAGGAGTTCGGCATCGCCGACTTCAAGAAGCTGCTCGAGCGATCGGGTGAGGTCGAGCGCACCCGGCAGGGCTTCAAGGTGACTCCCAAGGGCGAGCGGCGGATCCGCCAGGACTCGTTGAACGAGATCTTCTCCACCCTGCAGGCCGGCGCCGCCGGCGACCATCGCACGCCGGTAGCCGGCAAGGGCGGCGAGCGGCTGTCCGAGACCCGGCCGTATCAGTTCGGCGACAACCTCTCCGATCTGGATTCACTGGCCTCGATGAGTAACGCGGTCCGCAAGCACGGCGTCGAGGAGTTGACGATCGCCGAAGACGATCTCGAGGTCTTCGAGCAGGAGCATTTGTCGGCTTGCGCCACCGTGCTCATGGTGGACATCAGCCATAGCATGATCCTCTACGGCGAAGACCGCATCACGCCCGCCAAGAAGATCGCGCTCGCGTTGGTGCAGCTCATCCAGACGCGGTACCCGAGGGACACGCTGGACGTGGTGCTGTTCGGGGACGATGCGGTCCAGGTGCCGCTCAAGGACCTGATGAAAATTCAGGCCGGGCCCTATCACACCAACACCAAAGCCGGGCTCCAGATGGCGCAGCGCATCCTGGGAACCCGCAAGGGGGTCAACAAGCAGATCTTCATGATCACCGACGGCAAGCCCTCGGCGATCCGCGAGCACGGCCGGCTCTACAAGAACCCGTTCGGGCTCGATCCCAAGATCGTCAACAAGACTCTGGAAGAGGCGTCGTTCTGCCGCCGCAAGCGCATCACGGTGACGACCTTCATGCTCGCCACCGACTATCCGCTGCTCGAGTTCGTACGCAAGCTCACCGAGCTGAACCACGGGCGGATCTACGAGACCGACCCGAACAACCTCGGCGCCTACGTGTTCCGCGACTTCGTCCGCAACCGGAGGAAGCGGCTGCACTGAGGGAGGATGAGGACCGAATCCTCGGGGGATCCCGGGCTCCTTGCTAGGGCGACCCCGTTCCGCCTGAAGTTGCAGGGCCACTGGAGGCGACCGGCAACGCCAGGGAGGAAAACTCCTCCTCCACGGTCGGGCGGACCTCGGCAGGGATCAGCACGCTCGGCTGCCCGCCGACCGTCCCTTCCGCGAGCAGGCCCGATGGCCTGAGGAGCGCAAGAGACGACGGAGCGCCGTCCTCGCCCAAATCCCTTCCGTACACCCGAGTAAAGTCATCATGCGCACAGACCCAGCCCGCCACCCACACGTGACGAAGGCCTTTCAGCGCCGGCGCGGGGAGTGATCGCATCGTTTGCCGCACCACCTCGGGGTCACCCAGTGCGGTGATCAGACGCCCCAGGAGGTCGACTTTCTTCAACGCCGCGACCGCACCTAACCCGAGAGTCGCGGCGATCTCGCGCAACTGGTCGCGCGTGTAGTCTGCCATGCAGTCATCGAGGCCCGCGTCTCGGGGCAACAGACGAGTCCGTTGGCGCATCAGAGCCTCACGGTGGCGCTGGTCGGATTGGGCCAGGTACTGGACGAGGGGACGCCCCCGGTCGCGACCGACTTCGCGGACCGCGGGATGCTGCGGGGCAACGCTCTCAGCGGCCTCCCACGCGCGCGCCGCGGCCTCGAAGTCGCCCTCCACCAGTGCCACCTCGGCCTGGGCCAGGAGGTAGAGCGCATATCCGTCCGGATGAGCCTGATTCGGCAGCCGCACGCCTTTGAGGATGGCTCGCGCTTCGGCCGTCCGGTTCCGTTGTAGCAGGAGCCGCGCGAGCGATGCGGGAGCGAACAAGTAGGTGGCATCGGCCGCGATCGCGCGTCGAAGCAAGTCCTCGGCGTCCGCATTGCGCCCCCGTGCGGCCAGCGCGACCGCGAGGTTGTGCAGCGCCTGCGCGCAGCCCGGGGCCCGGTCCACCAATTCGCGCCCCAACGCCTCGGCGCGCCCCCAATCCTCCGCGCGCAGCGCCTCGACCAGCGAGGCCATGGAGGCGCGCAAGTCCTCCGGGAAAGCCGAGGGGATCTCGGTCGTGACCTCGAGCCGTTCGGGCCGGATCGTGTGCCACCGACCCTCGAGCCACACGTCCAGCGGCTCATGGTCGTCTGTCTCCCCTCGATCCTGGAGCTCAGAGAGGGCCATCATGCGCAGCTTGTCCGAGCCGAACGTGCCGAACGCAATCCTGCGCAGCGCATCGAACGCCTCGGGAGTCCCGATGAGCCCAAGCAGCCGAAGCGGCGCGTCACCTTCTTCGCCCTCGTTGAGAAGGCAGATCAACGCCTCGACCATTCCCGGGTATTTCCGCGCTTCCTCTTCGCCCTTCATCCGCTCGAGCAGGCCCGGAGAAACCCAGTGCCCCCATTCCAGGTAGGGCCAGTCTTCCAACAGGGTACCTGGACCCCGACGGCGTCCGAGGAAATCCAGGTGACGCCGCGCCATGCGGGCGTGAACGCGGTCGCTTCGGGCTTGGCGCAGATACCGCTCGGCTTCGTCGTAACGGGCCAGGTTCGCCGCCGCCGTGCCGGCAAAGAACTTCAGACCGTCGACGCACTCCCCGGCGCGCGGCAGGCCTTGAGTGGCCGTATCATAGACGTGGTCGTGCCAGCGCAGGCGGGCGAGCGCCTCGCACTTCTTGTAGACGGCGAACCCGTCGCGGCCCGGTAGGCCGAGGATCCGCTGTCCCGTCTCTTCCGCGTCCCGGCGGCGGCCCAATACCATGAGGAAATGGATCCGATTGCCCAACGCGAAGACGTTCCCGGGGTCGATGGCTCGGTCAATCCGACCGCAGATCTCGATGGCCTTCTCCGGATCGCCCTCCAGGAAGTGCGCCATCGCCAGGTTGTTGTAGGGCTGGGGAACTATCGGGGCCGCCTCGATCGCGCGCTCGAGATAGGGAATGGCCTCGCGCGCCCTCATTTGCTCGACCAGCTTGAGGCCAAGCTGGTGCGCCTGCTCTCCCTCTACAAGGTCCAAGACGACGGTCGGCCGGCCGTCCGGTCCGATGACGTGCGGGGTTTCGCGCCGCAGTTCGCGGCGCCGGTCGCGATCCCGGGAGAGGCAACAAAACTTGTACTTTTGGCCGCTGCCGCACGGGCACGGCCGGTAGACGTTCTCCGCCGGATTCACGAGCCCTCCTTCCTGGCCGAGCCTATCTCCCTGTGTGGTGCGCTCTTCCTCTATAGACCCACCAGGGCCGGCCCTCAAGCGCAATCGAGTCGGTGCGTTGAGCTCCAGCATACGCAAGGCCGAGGCCGACGAAGCTGATCCTGATCCTGCAACGCTTGCCGGTCGCCTCGCTCGGATGCTACGGTCGCTCGCTGCCCGAGGCGGAATAGCCACCCCGATGGCTTCGGCGAGCGACGTCGATGTGCTGGTGGAGTTCGAGCCCGGAAAGACGCCGGGCCTGGCCTTCTTCGGCATCCAGGACGAGCTGTCCCGCCTCATCGGGCGGCCGGTTGACCTCAGCACGCCACGCGACCTGAGTCGCTACTTTCGAGACGAGGTCTTGTCGGAGGCGAAGGTCGTGTATGTCGAGGAATGACCTGGTCCGACTGCGCCACATGTTGGATGCGGCCCGTGAGGCTTCCGCCTTTGCGCGCGACTGGTCACGGGCGGACCTGGACTCAAATCCGCCGCTTACGGCCGAACTCGATCGGATCCTCTCCACGAAGCAAGAAAACCCATCCTCACGAAGATAGGAACTCCACCTATGCCCGAGACCGCCGCTCCCGCCAAGACGTCCGTCGTCGAACGCTT
This sequence comes from Candidatus Eiseniibacteriota bacterium, assembly GCA_036505355.1. Lineage (GTDB taxonomy): Bacteria > Eisenbacteria > RBG-16-71-46 > RBG-16-71-46 > RBG-16-71-46 > WS-8. The sequence continues at coordinate 20,331 of DASXTP010000073.1, forward strand.
CCTGCGCTACGTCACCTACGACACCCAGTCCGACGAGAATTCCCAGAGTTATCCCAGCACGGCCAAGCAGCTCGTGCTGCTCGACCGTCTGGTCGACGAGCTGCGGGAGATCGGTCTCATCGACGCGGTGCGGGACCAGCACGGCTATGTGATGGCGACCATCCCGGCGACGTCCCGGAAGCCGGAGGTCCCGGTCATCGGTTTCGTGGCGCACGTCGACACCTCGCCCGAGGCGGGCGGCGCGGGAGTCAAGCCGATCGTCCACCGCCGCTGGCAGGGCGAGGACATCGTCCTGCCCGACGATCCCACCGCGGTCCTGCGCCTGCGCGACATTCCGGCGCTGCGCGAGCAGGTCGGCCACGACATCATCACCGCCTCGGGGACTACCCTGCTCGGCGCGGACAACAAGGCGGGCGTGGCCGAGATCGTGGCCGCGGCGGAGTACCTGGTGTCGCATCCCGAGATTCCGCACGGCCGGATCCGCATCGCGTTCACGCCCGACGAGGAGATCGGTCGGGGGACGAAGTATTTCGACGTCGCCAAGTTTGGCGCTTCCTGTGCCTACACCATGGACGCCCCGGGCCGCGGCCAGCTCGAGATCGAGACCTTCTCGGCGGACGCGATGACGGTCACGTTCCAGGGATTCAACACCCACCCGGGCTTCGCCAAGGGCACGATGGTGAACGCGATCAAGGTAGCCGCGGACTTTCTCCAGCGTCTCCCCAAGGATCGACTCTCGCCCGAGACCACCGAAGATCGGGAGGGCTTCGTGCATCCCTACGCGATGGAGGCGAGCGTCGAGCGGACCTCGATCCGGTTCATCATCCGCGACTTCGTGACCCGCGGCCTCGCGGAGAAGGAGGCGCTGCTGGAGAGGCTGGCGCGCGAAGCGGCGGCCGCATGGCCCGGGGCTTCGGTCGCGATCCGGGTCGAGGAGTCCTACCGGAACATGAAGGAGGTCCTCGACCGGCATCCCAAGGTGGTGGAACGAGCCCGCGAGGCCATCCGCCGCGCCGGGCTGGAGCTGCGCGAGAGCAGTATCCGCGGCGGCACCGACGGCTCGCGGCTCAGCTTCATGGGGCTGCCGACGCCGAATCTCTTTGCCGGCGAGAACCAGTTCCACTCCCGGCTCGAGTGGGTCTCGGCACAGGACATGGAGAAGGCGGTCGAGGTGATCGTCCACCTGTGCCGGATCTGGGAGGAGCAGGCCTGAACCACACGCTTCATCCGCCGCCGCCCCAGGTGGGCCGCGGTCACGGGCCGCGATGAAGTCGCTGGCGCTCTCGGCCGCGCTGTCCCTCGCCGCCGCCACGGTGGAGGCCGCCACGCCCTCCAGCGGCTTCCTCGGCCAGTACGCCGCGACCCGCGGGTTCCAGGCCGGCGTCCCGACCTCGCAAGTCGTCACGCCGAGCGGCGACGCGGTGCTCTTCCTACGCTCCGGCCCGCGGAACTTCGTCCAGGACCTCTACGAGCTCGACTTGGGGAAGAGACGCGAGCGCGTGCTGCTCACGGCGGGCCAAATCCTGCGCGGCGCCGAGGAGCATCTGCCCGCCGTGGAGCGGGCGCGGCGGGAGCGCGCTCGACAGAGCGCCCGAGGGATCACGTCGTACCGGCTCGCCCAAGACGGCCGGCGCTTGCTGGTTCCGCTCGAGGGTCGGCTGTTCGTGATCGAGCGCGCCTCCGGGGCGGTCCGTGAGCTGCAAGGGTCGCCTGGTTTCCCGGTGGATCCGCAGTTCTCGTCCGACGGGAGCAAGGTCGCCTGCGTCCGCAATGGCGACCTCTACGTGCTCGACGTGGAAGACGGTCGCGAGCAACGACTCACTTCGGGCGCCAACGACACGTTGGCACACGGGCTCGCCGAGTTCATCGCCCAGGAGGAGATGGACCGATTCCGTGGCTACTGGTGGTCGCCGGACGGCGGGACGATCGCCTACCAGGAGACCAACACGGCCGGCGTCGAGCGTCTGCACATATTGGACCCGGCGCATCCCGAGCAGTCCGCCGAGTCCTGGCCCTATCCGCGCGCCGGGGGCAGGAATGCCGACGTGAGGCTCGGGCTGATCTCCGCCGCCGGCGGACCGACCACCTGGGTGGGCTGGGACCGCGCGCGATTCCCCTATCTGGCGGCCGCGGTCTGGGCCCGGAACGCTCCGCTCACGCTGCTGGTCCAGAACCGCCGGCAGACGGAGGAGCGGCTGCTCGCGGTCGATCCCCAGACGGGCCGCACCAGCCGGCTGCTCGCCGAGACCGACCCCGCGTGGCTCAACCTCGACCCCACGACGCCCCGCTGGCTCTCGGATGGGAGCGCCTTTCTCTGGTCCAGCGAGCGGGAGGGTGCGTGGCAGCTCGAGCTGCGGAGCCGGCGGGGTCAGCGGCTCCGTCGCTTGACGCCGCTCGGCCTCGGCTATCGGGGCTTGGTCGGCCTGGACGAGAAGCGCGGCGTGGCCTGGGTCCGAGCGGGCGGCGAGCCGACGGAAACCCACCTCTATCGAATCCCTCTCGATCCGGCGCGCGGTGGCCCCGAGCGCGTGACGCGCGAGCCCGGCCTTCACGGCGCGGTGTTCGCGTCCGGTGGGTTCGGCGAGACGTACCTGCACGGGCTGTCCGCCCTCTCGGGCGAGCAGCGCCAAACGGTGTGCCGGGCCGACGGCCGCGAGGTCGGCGAGCTCACCTCGCTGGCTGAGAAACCGACGATCGAGCCCCGGCTCGAGCTGGTGACGCTGCGGAAATCGCTCGGCATGAGGGCCTTGCTGGTGCGGCCGCGCGACTTCGACCGCGCGCGACGCTACCCGGTGGTGGTCTCCGTCTACGGCGGTCCGCGCAGCCAGACCGTGCAGGCTTCGCGCCGCTCCCAGTTGCTGAAGCAGTGGATCGCGGATCACGGCTTCGTCGTGGTCTCGATCGACGGCCGGGGCACACCCGCGCGCGGCCGGGCCTGGGAACGCGCGATCCATGGGGACCTGATCGCCGTGCCGCTCGCGGATCAGGTCGCGGGGCTGAGGGAGCTGGGGTCCCGCTACCCCGAGCTCGATCTCGGGCGCGTCGGGATCTACGGCTGGTCGTTCGGCGGCTACTTCGCCGCGATGGCCGTGATGCGCCATCCCGAAGTGTTCCGGGCGGCGGTGGCGGGAGCGCCGGTCGCCGACTGGCGTGACTACGACACCCACTACACCGAGCGGTACATGGGCCTGCCGCAGGCGAATCTCGCCGGATACCGATCGGCCAGCGTGCTCACCTACGCGGACCGGCTCGAGCGGCCGCTGCTCGTGATCCACGGCACCGACGACGACAACGTCTACTTCCTGCACAGCATCAAGCTGTGCGATGCCCTGTTCCGCGCCGGGAAGTCGTTCGAGTTCCTGCCGCTCACGGGATTCACCCACATGGTGGCCGACCCCCTCGTCACCGTCCGCCTCTACGAACGGATCGTCGAGTTCTTCGAGCAGAACCTGGCTGCGAGACCCTGACGCGGGCAGGGATCGTCCCATGGGAGAGATCCACAAGATCCCGGTCCGCAAGGAGGACGTCTGGACCTTCACCCAGCGCAACGTCTCGCTGTGGGACATCCTCGAGTTCTTTCCGCGGGACGCCATCGGGCCGCGCGGGCCGCGGGATGAGCCGCGCCCCTACGAGGTGAGGCCGGTCATCGTCGAGACCGACCTCGGCTGGTCGTTCGAAACCGACATCCAGTACGGAACCTGGATGTTCAGGCCCACGTCCCCGCGGAAGCCCGGCATGATGCGATGGTGCCGGGAGCGCGGGCTCGAGGAAGGCGACGCGCTGGTGTTCGAGAAGCTGGGCGAACGGCGCTACCGGCTCGCGCTCGAGAAGGGCGGGAGAGGGCGGCTACGGTGAAATCGGGGTGACCGTGCGACGTCGCAGGCTCGGACCAGCGCGGTGATCGCCAAAGGCCGTCTCGACGCGGCGCGCGGATGGCGTGGGGTGAGGGTCAACGAGACCGGAGCGTCAGGCCGGGATCTTCTCCAGGATTTCGCTGGTGTCGGGGAACCGCCCCTGCTGCTTCTTGGAGAAGATGAGCTGACCGTCGAGCATGACCTCGAACTGTCCGCCCGACCCCTTGACGAGCGTGGCCTGCATGCCCCGCGCCTTCTGGATCTCGGCCGCCAGACTGGCGGCCCGGGGTAGGTAGTTTCACTGAACGCAGTAGGTGATCTCCAGCTTCATGTCGCCCTCCTTGGAAAGAGCCGATCCGACAGATCGGTACTATAGCCGGGCCCATGCGCGGTCCCAAGCTCTCCAGATGCGCGGGAGGGCGGCTCGATGCTCCTTCATTCGGGCTTCGAGGTGGCCGAAAACAGAAACGGCTCGACGCCGCGAGGGTAAGGCCAGGAATGTAGTGGGGGGCTTGCATGGCCCCGGCCCGAAAACCTTGACCGGTCTCTCCCGGTGACGCCATCCTACCGGCTCGGGTCGCGCCACCGGCGCCACGCCCACCTCTGCCAAGGAAGACCCATGCTCCAGCGCTCCATGACCGTCGAAGACCGACTCCGCAAGGTGATGGGGGCCGGGCTTCTCACCCTGGAGCCGCTCCGCCACCACACCACCCTGCGCATCGGTGGTCCGGCCGATTTCTACTTCGCCGCCCGCACCCCCGACCAGCTGGTGGCCGCGCTCGGCGTCGCGAGGGAGCTCGAGGTGCCGGTCTTCCTGCTCGGCGGCGGCAGCAACCTCCTGGTCTCGGACGAGGGATTTCGCGGCCTGGTGCTGCGCAATGCCTGCGAGAAGATCGAGATCGAGGATTCGGTGGCCCACGTGGGATGCGGCGCGGATTTCCTCGAGTTCATCTACGAGTGCCGGGACCGGTCGCTGTCGGGGCTCGAGTTCGCGGCCGGCATTCCGGGCTCGGTGGGCGGGGCGCTGTACGGCAACGCCGGCTGCTACGGACAGGACATCGGCCAGTTCACCATCGAATGCACGTTCGTCTCGCTCGATGGCGCCAAGGTGGAGACCCGGCCCGCGGCATGGTTCGAGTTCGCCTACCGCGACTCGAGGCTCAAGCGCGACGCGCGAGTGCTGCTGACGTGTCTGCTTTACCTGAGGAGGGGGGACAAGGGGGCGATCCAGGCGGTGATCAACGAGAAGCTCGAGATCCGACGCATCAAGCACCCCCAGTGGCGGGTCGAGCCCACGGCCGGCTCATACTTCAAGAATCTCCCACCCGGCTGGCAGGTTCAGGGCGCCAAGCACTCGCCGGGCACGCAACGCGTGCCCGCGGGCCAGCTCCTCGACGAGTGCGGCTGCCGGGGCTTGCGAGTCGGCGACGCCATGGTGTACCCCAAGCATGCCAACATCATCGTCAACGCCGGTCGCGCCACGGCGCGCGAAGTGCTCGAGCTGGCCGAGATCATGAAAGATCGGGTCCGTACTCGGTTCGGCGTGACGCTCGAGGAAGAGGTCATGTTCCTGGGGGAGAAGCCCCAGCGCCTCGGCGCATAGCCAGCCGGCATCCCGCCCGGTGGCGATGAGGCTCGGCCTCAAGAGCCGCCGACAGGCTTCTCGCTATCCCGGCTGCGTTCGGCGCGTGCATATTGCGAAGCTCGGACCGGTCCGCCACGCGCGCGCAGGCCGCCCGCGGCCGATCCCCGCCTCCGCGCCGGCCCGGGCCTTGCGACGCACCTCAGTGCCCGAGGAGGTGCTTCATCCGCCACGTCCTGCTTCTGGTTTGCGCGCTCGGCCAGCTGGCCGAGCAGGCCCACGCCGCCACATCCCGTTTCAAGGCTGGCGAGGTGCTGGTGGCAACCGCCGATCAAGCCGTCCTGACTCTCGAGCCCGATGGGCGGGTGAGCGCGTCCGCGCATGACGTCGAGGCAGTGCTCGAGCGATATGGCCTCAAGCGCTACGCGGTGCTCGGCCGGGGCGCCAGGGGCCACGGCGCATCGCGGTTCCTGACCCTCCGCAGCGATCGCCCCGATTTCGACCCGGTGGCCGCCGCCCGCGAGCTTGCCGGCACCGGCGCGTTCCACGCCGTCGTTCCCAACCTGTTCCTCCAGCTCTACGACACGACGCCCAACGACACCTACCTGCCCTATCAATGGCACATCGAGTCCGCCGGCGAAGCCGACCTGAAGCTCCCCGCCGCCTGGGATCTCGGCCGCGGCGATAGCAGCATCGTGATCGCGATCATGGACAACGGGATCGACATCGGGCACCCGGACCTCGAGAGCCAGGTCTGGATCAACCGCGACGAGATCGCGGGAAACGGCGTGGACGACGACGGCAACGGAAGGGTCGACGACGTCAAGGGCTGGGACTTCGGCAACGGCGATGCCGATCCCAGCGCCGAGCCGGCGTTCGACCCGAGCGGGATCGACGTGGGTTTTCACGGCACCTTCGTCGCGGGGCTGGCCGCGGCCGCCACCGACAACGGCGAAGGCATCGCGGGGGCCGGCTGGCGCTGCCGCCTGATGGCGCTCAAGGTGGGCGACTCGGCGGGGGACATTTCGCTCTCCGCGGTCACCACCGCGTTCCAGTACGCGGCCGATCAGGGCGCCAACGTCCTGAACATGAGCTTCGGCACCACCGACGCGACGAGCCGGGAGTACTTCCAGGCCCTGGTCGACATGGCCACGGCGGCCGACGTGCTGTGCGTGGCCGCGGCGGGCAACGACGGGGCCGACACGCAGGCCTTCCCGGCCGCGTGTGTCGACGTGCTGGCGGTGGGGGCCACCACCGAGGACAACCTGCGTGCCGACTTCTCCAACTGGGGAAGCTGGGTGGACGTGGCCGCCCCCGGCAGCTATATCTGGTCGTCGATCTGCCGCAACTACACGATCGACGACTTCAGCCAGATCATCTACCTGTTCTTCTTCGGCTGGGACGGCGAGAACCCCTACATGTTCGGGGATGGCACCTCGTTCGCGAGCCCGCTAGCGGCCGGGGTGTGCGGGCTGGTGCGCGCGCGGATGCCCGATCTGTCGGCGCGGCAGGTGATGGAGCAAGTCATCGCGACCGGTGACGTCGTGGCCTACGACCATCCGATCGGCAAGCGGGTCAACGCCTACCGAGCCCTGAGCGAGCCGGTCGTGGCTGTCGAGCCCGTCGAGCCCCTCGCCACGGCGATCCAGCTCGGTGCGGTCTGGCCCAATCCCTTCGATCAGGCCACGACGATCACCTTCAGCCTCGCCCAGCCGACCACGGTGCGCCTCAAGCTTTACGATGGCAGCGGCCGCCTGGTGCGCACGCTGATCCAGGCCACGTTGCCCAGTGGCCGCCATGCGGCGTTGTGGGATGGGACCGGCTCCGATGGCCGCCCGCTCGGCAGCGGGATCTACTTCGCGACGCTCGAGACCCCCGGCCGGCGCGCGGTGCGGAAGATCGTGCTGGCGAGATAGCCGCCGGAGGAAGCCGGCAGACCGCATCGAAGCGCGCATGGGAGAGAACGCCCAAGGCCCGAGCTCGCTGACCGCCGAGGAGCGTGTTCTGGAAACCTGGAATCTCAATCTCGAGCTGTGGAAGCTCAAGGGGTGGGACACGGGTGACCCGGACTTTGTCGCTCTGTTGCGAGGGTTGTCCGCCGCTGAAGCCCGGTTCCTGGTGGTCGGCGCCTGCGCGGCCGCTTACTATGCCAGACGGCGAGCAATCGGGGTTCTCGATCTTTGGATCGATCGAGTCCCCGACAATGCAGCTCCGCCAAGCGAACGAGCGCCTCGCGTGGCGCCCGGTTCTCCGATCCCCCTCAGCCCCCGATCGCGCTCATCCCGCGCTCGGGCTGCTTGAAGTAGGGGCTGTTGATCAGGTGGCCGGGCTCCTTGCGCCACACCGCGGCCTTGAGCAGCTCGCCGATCTCCTGGTCGCTGGCCCCGTTCCTGAGCGCCGCCCGGAAGTCGTACTCCTTGAGCGCGAACAGGCAGGTGCGGATCTGGCCGTCGGCGGTGAGCCGGATGCGGTCACAGTGGCCGCAGAAGGGCCGCGTCACCGAGGCGATCACGCCCACGCTGCCTTGGCCGTCCCGATACCGGTAAAGCGTCGCCGGCGCGCTGGGATCGCGGTCGCGCGCCGGCTCGAGCGGGAACTCGTCGTCGATCTGGCGCAGGATCTCGGCGGCCGGCACCAGCTTCTCGCGCGACCACGAGTGCCCGAAGTCGAGCGGCATCCACTCGATGAAGCGCACCTCGTAGCCCTGCTCGCGACCCCAGCGGGCGAGCGGCACCGCTTCGTCCTCGTTGAAGCAGCGCATCAGCACCACGTTCACCTTGATCGGGTGGAATCCCACGCGGCGGGCGGCTTCGAGCCCGGCGATCACCTCGTCGAAGCGGTCGCGCCGGGCGATCTGGTGGAAGCGCTGGCGGTCGAGCGTGTCGAGGCTCACGTTCACCCGCCGGAGCCCCGCCTGGCGTAGCTCCTCGGCCATCGCCACCAGCTTGAGCCCGTTGGTGGTCATCGACAGATCGAGGTCGGGCCCAAGCCCGGACAGCATCCGCACCAGCACCGGAAGGTCGGCGCGCACCGTGGGCTCGCCGCCGGTGAGCCGGATGCCGCGCACGCCAAGGTCGAGGCAGAGCCCCGCGAAGCGTGTAATCTCCTCGTAGGTGAGGAGGTCACCCTTGGGCAGCCACGGCATGCCTTCGGCAGGCATGCAGTAGACGCACCGCAGGTTGCAGCGGTCGGTGACCGAGATGCGTAGGTCGCGCACTGGGCGACCCTGGGTGTCCACGAGGGGCGAGTTCATGAATCCTGAGGCTCCAACGTGGGATCAGCATAGGCGTGGCCCGCAAGCCTGACAACCCCGTTGGTGCACGGCGCAGGACCGGCGCCGCCCACCCGCGGCGGGGGCGCGAGAACCCGCCGGCTCGTCGACCGATGCCCTTCGTAGTCCCGCCGGCCCCGCCGCTGCTTCGCGATCCCTGGGCGTGGGCTCCGGTCGCGGCGGCGCTGGTCCTGGTCGCGCACGCCTTTGGACCGCTGATCGGCGAGCCGGTCGCGGACGACTTCTACTTCCTGCATCGAGCGCTGCTTTCCGGGCACCGATCGCTCTTCGACGCCGGCGGGGCAGCCCTGTACTGGCGCCCGCTGCCGCGGCAGGTCTACTACGGGGTCGTAGGGCCGCTCATGCTGGCACACCCACTGGCTCTCGTATGGGTGCACGCCGCCCTGATGGCTCTCGCGGGCGTCGTGCTCTACCGGACGCTGCGCCTGCGCTGGCCGGGTCCGTGGGCCGCGGCGGCGGCGAGTTTCCCCTTGCTCGCCGATTCGGCCCGGACCTTGATCGCGTGGCCCACCCTCGTCCAGGAGGTGGGGGCGCTGCTGTTGTCGGCCCTGGCGCTTCACGAGGGGGCGCGCCGCAGGTTGGGCACGGCGCTCGCCGCGCTCTTGGCTGGGGTCCTCTGCAAGGAGACCACGATCGTGACGGCGCTCCTGCTGCCCTGGATGCCGGGCCTGACCGGCGACCAGCGCCTGCGCGCGCGCTGGATGGTGGCGACGGCGGTCCTCGTGGCGCTCTGGGGCGCCGCGTACGCGCTGGTGGTGCGACATGCGGGGCTCGTGTTCCAGGGTGACCTCGAGGCCCATCCATTGCCGCTCGGAGAGCGCCTCTTGTGGGCGCTGAGCCATGCGCTCGAGGATGCCTTGAGCCTTCCCGGCAAGCCGTCGGGTGTGGCGACGGCGGCTTTCATCGGCGTGCTCGGGCTGGGGCTCTGGTTCGCCACGCGGGGGCAATCGCGGGCGCGATGGGCGCAATGCAGGCCCTGGCTTGCCTGGGGCGGCACGTGGTTCCTGCTCAGCACGGCGATGCTCAGCGAGGCGGGAGCTACCTGGGGCCCATTTCGCAGCGTCTTCGGCATGGTCGGGCTCGGGGTCGCGCTGGTGCCCTTGGCGGGCGCTCTGGGTCGAGGATGGTTGGGGGGCCTGGTGGCGCTGAGGCTCGTTACCTTCTCGCTCAGTCCGGGTCCCCCCGCGTTCGTGACCGGCAAGCCACGTGAAGCCGGGGCGACCATGGACTTTCCACAGCTCACGCGGCTCCAGCACCTGGTGCACGACACGCGGCGCGTGCTTCAGGAACGTTTTCCCACCCTGCCGAGCCGCTCGATCGTGAGCTTCTATTACCTGCCGGACTGGAGCGAGTACGCCTACGGGGGGAGCCGGGCCCTCCAGCTCTGGTACCGGGATACCACGCTGAGTTGGATGCCCTTCCCGGAGTTCGTGGCCGATCGTGGCCGGCGGGTCACCACCTTTATCGAGTTCCAGCCCCGTGAGCTCCAAGCCCGGGGACCCCAGATCGCGCTGGTCGAGCCGGACGCGGTGCGCAGCTACCTCGCCGCCTCGGACTCGATCGAGGGCTGGGGTTACCAAGCCGCGCTCAGGAGCCTGGCCCGTGCGGACTCGCTCCAGGGCGGGAGGGATGCCGTCGTGTTTGCCGGCTCGGTGGCCGGGGCTCGCGCCACCTGCCTGCTTGGCCTCCACCGCGAGGACGAGGCCATGCTCGAGGCCCGGAGATGCGTGGCCGTGTGGCCCGGGAGCGCCGACGGGCGCTACGTGATTGCGGTCATCGCGGTGCGCCACGGCCGGTGGGCCGAGGCGGCGGCCGAGGTCGACACCATGCTCGGCTTCTCGCCCGATGACGAGCGCGGTCTCTTGCTCCGGCGGCAGATTCTGGCGGCCCGCCGGTCACCGTGACGAACACTCGCGGAATGCCCCCCGGCCGGCCGGCGATCGGGAGTCCCTCCGGGGCGGTCCCGAGTAAAGTTCGGGCGGTCGCGCCGACGCAAACGGCCCCTCCTGCTCCGCCGCTGTCGCGCGACGGGTGGGCGTGGGCAAGCGGCCTGTCGGTGGCGCTTCCGCTCGTCCACGCGTGGGGCGCGCCGCTGGGTGAGCCGGTCGCCGAGGACTTCGATTTCCTCCATCACCTCCTCTTCTCCTCGAGCCACAGCCTGCTCGACGGCGGCGGGTCGAAGTCGTTCTGGCGCCCGGTCGCGCAGCAGCTCTACTACCGAGGCCTGGGTGGGCTGATGCTGAGCCACCCGGGCCTAGTGGCCGCGCTCCACACCTTGCTCTTGGGGCTTGCCACGCTGCTTTTCTACCGGGCGCTGCGGCGAGTGTGGCCCGGCACCCAGGCGGCCCTGGCCGCGTCGTTTCCGATCCTTTGCGAGTCGAGCCGCCAGCTCATCGCCTGGCCGGGTCACTCGGCGGACCTGGGTGCCTGGCTGTTCACCGCGATCGCGGTCCGTGAGCTGTCCCGGAACCGGTTGTGGACGATGCTGGCCGCTTTGCTGGCGGCGCTGCTCTCGAAAGAAGTGGCGGTGGTCGCGGCGCTGGCACTGCCTTGGCTGCCCCGAATCGGCCCGACCGGATGGCGTTCGCGGGCTCGTTGGGCCGGAGCTTCGGGCCTCCTGGTCCTACTCTGGGCGCTGGCGTACCTGGGCGTTCGCCGGCACGCCGGGCTGGAGCTACCGCACGGCCTCGAAGCCACCGCGACCACACTCGGGGTTCCGCTGCTGGAGCGTCTGCTGTGGGCAGTCGTAAACAGTCTCCGGGCCATGTTCAGCCTGCCGGCCGCGCCCGTGCCATGGGAGGGATGGGTGGCGGGCGCGATCGGGGTCCTGGTGCTCGCGGCAGCTGCGTTCCTCCTGCCAAGCCCGGCCGGGCGAGCGCGGCTGGCGGCGGCGCGGTCCCTGGCCCTGTGGGGTCTGGCATGGTTCGTCGCCGCGGCGGCGACTCTCACGCCGGTCCACCCGTTTTGGGCCCCGAACCGGGCGTGCTACCTGGGCATCGGTTTCGGCGTGACCTCTGCGGCCGTGCTCGGTGCCTGCCATCCCGGGCTGCTGGCCGCCTTCACCCTCCTCCGTCTTGGCGCCTTCGCCCTCAGCCCCGGGCCGCCCGCCACCGTGACCGCGAAGCCACCCGACACCGGGGCGTTCGTGGACTTCCAGCGTCTGGTTCGCCTGCAGCTTCTGGTGCGCGACACCCGGCGGGTGCTCGAGGAGCGCTTCTCCAAGCTGTCGGCCGGCTCGGCAGTGAGCTACTACTACCTTCCGCCCCGGACCGAGTACGCCTTCGGCGGCGACCGAGCGCTTCAGGTCTGGTACCACGACAGCACGCTGCGCTGGCTCCCGCTTCCGGCCTACCTGGCCCATCCGACGCGTCCGGTGGTGGCGTTCATCGAGTTCAAACGGTTCGGCCACCCTCAGATCGCTCTGGTCGAGCCGGCGGCGATGCGGCGCTACTTGGCGGCCGCGGATGCCCTGCGAGGGCGCGACTACCCGAAGGCGCTGGCCGAGTTGGCCGCCGCGGATTCGCTGCAACCCGGGGGGGAAGCGATCACGTTCCCGGCCTCGGTGGCCGGGGCGCGCGCCGTGTGCCTGCTCGGGCTCGGTCGCACCGAGGAAGCGCTGAGCCAGGCGCGGCGCAGCCTCGCGCTGTGGCCGGAGAGCCCCGACGCCCTTTTGGTATTGGACTCGCTGGCGCGCTCGCCGGCCCGGGGGACCAAGGCTCGGAAGTAGGCGCATGCAGCCGGGAAGGTCGGTCGTCTCGCGTGTTGCGCAGATCCGTGCACATCAGGAGAATTCTTATCCCTCACTAACGCAAAGGCTTGACAGACACATATGAACGCTATTAGCTTTCAGCTAGCCTTTGACATAGAGCGCAGAATACTCGTCATGGTAGTCCGTTGCGTGCCACGGATGCGCTAGACGCGCTTCGCATGAGGCACCCCGCCACGGCCGGCAGCGGGCCCCAAAGTCACCGTCATACCCGACGTGCGTACCGTGCACGGTGGGCTCGACCTGGGAGTGTGAGTCGGTGTCTCCCCTCCGACTTCTTCTCTGGAGCCACGACTGCTTGGGTCTTGGCCACACCACGCGCGCCCTCGCCATCGCTTCGCACCTGACCCAGGGCAACGCGGATTGCTCGGTCCTCCTCGTCACCGATTTGCCGATCATCGGGCGTTTTCATTTTCCCCCCAATGTCGACTACGTGCGACTTCCCGGGATCGCGCAGAGAGGTGACTCCGGCCGTGCGGCGACGAGCCTCGATGTCGGCAGCGCGCTCAAGATTCGCCGCAAGATCATGCAGGGTCTGATCAAGACATTTCGCCCCCAGCTCCTGGTGCTCGAGCGCGATCCCTCGAGCCTCGCCGTGGAGGTCCAACGAGTCCTGGCCTTCCTGCGCGAAGAGATCCCCGAAGCCAAGGCGGTCTGGGCACTGCCCGACGTGGTCGGCGAGCCGGACGGCGTGATCGAGAGTTGGACCCGCGCCAGCGTCTACTCGGCGCTCGATGAGCTGTGCGACGAAGTGTGGGTGCACGGGGATCAGGAGCTGTTCGACCAGGCGCGCCATTATCGGCTGCCGGGACCAGTGGCCGCCAAGGTCGTCTACACCGGCTACCTTCGTTCGCCCCGGGTCCGCACCGAGCGGGTGCGGCGGAAGGTTCCGAAGCAGCCGCACTGCCCGGTGGTCCTGGTCACTGGGGGGGGCGGAGCGGCTGGCTATCCGCTGGTGGACAGCTTCCTCGACTTCCTGGAGGCGCGCCGTGGCCGGGTGCCGTTCCACAGCGTGATCGTCACCGGGCCGATGATGCAATCGGAGGAGAAAGGGCGTCTCAAAGCCCGCGCCGAGCGGCTCCCCGCGCTCACCTTTCACCGCTTCAGCCGCCATCTGCTCGAGTACCTGAGCTGTGCCGACCTGGTGGTCAGCACCGGTGGATACAACACCCACTGCGCCGCGCTCAGCTATGGCAAGCGGGCGCTGGTGGCGCCGGGGATGCGGCCGCCGAACGAGCGTCTGCTCCGCGGGCGGGTGTTCGAGCGGCTCGGCCTCACCCGGCTGCTCGATCCGGATGAGCTGACGTCCGCGCGCCTCGGCGACCTGGTGACCGCCTCGGTGCTCAACGGGCACGGCCCGGCAGGGAACGGCGGTGCTCGGGTGATTCCCATGGACGGCTTGGAGCGAATGGGGGCCCGGATCGAAGCCCTGGTCGGGGCGCCGCAAGGTTGGGCCAAGGCCGCCCCGCACCGGTAGGGTTCGGCGGCGTCGGGCCGGGTTTTCGTGGAATCGTAATGGCGTCGTCTCGTGAGGGCCGTCGTGAAGGGTCGCTCGGCGTTGCGGATCATGGTCTACTCGCAGGACGGTTTCGGCCTGGGCCATCTGCGACGCAACCTGAACATCGCGATCCAGGTCCAGCGGCAGGTTCCGCACTCGGTCATCCTGATCGTCGCCGACTCACCAGCCGCGCCGTTCTTTCGGCTTCCGCCGCGCTGCGACTTCGTCAAGATCCCCACCCTGGTCAAGGTCAACACCGGCGTGTGGTCCTCGGATCGACTGCGCCTGGTCAACGAAGAGCTGCTGGCGATCCGCTCGGAGATCATGGAGGACGTCGCCACCGGTTTCCGGCCGCATCTGGTGCTGGTCGACCACATGCCGAACGGCGTCGCGGGCGAGCTGACGAAGCCCCTCCAGACGCTGCGCGAGCATGCTCGCCGCGCCAAGATCGTGCTCGGGCTGCGGGACATCCTCGGCGCGCGGGCCGACATCTGCAAGCAGTGGCTCGCCGACGGGGCGTACGAAGCGGCGGAGGCGTACTACGACCGCATCCTGGTCTACGGCTGCGCCGAGCTGTTCGACCTGGCTGCCGAATACCAGTTCTCCGCGGACCTGGTGGCCAAGACGATCTATTGTGGATACGTGAGCCGTGAGCACATCCCGCCGGCCGGGCCGACGTCGCGGCCGCCCGAGCGCCCGCCGTTCGTGCTGGTGACCGGCGGTGGAGGGGCCGACTCCAGCTTCTTCATGGATCGGTTCCTGGATGCGCTGCGGCTGGTGGGGTCCGAGACCCGATGCCGGGCGATCCTGGCGGTGGGCCCGTTCCTACACCGCGAACAGTATCGTCTGCTCGCCCGCAAGGCGCGCGGGCTGCCGGTGCGCCTGTCGCGGCTTGGCCAGGACGGCATCCGGCTGCTGCGGCGGGCCGACGTGGTGATCTCGATGGCCGGCTACAACACCATCAGCGAGGTCATGCGGTTCCGCAAGAAGGCGATCGTGATCCCGCGTCCCGGGCCGAGCGCGGAGCAAACCATGCGCACGAGCGTTCTGGCTGCGCGCGGCCTGTTCGAAGTCATTCACCCGCACCACCTGACCCCGGAGACGCTGGCCGCGGCGCTGGCCGAGCGAATCTCGGCGACCTCCATGGTCGACGAGCGGGATCTGCCGCCGCTGAACGGCGCCTCGCGGGCGGCGGCCCAGATGTTGGCCGAGGTTCGAGCATGACGCCCGCCAAGTTGCCCGAGCCGCGCGGCTGGACTCCGGCGCCACCTGCGGCTTCCGAGGATCGATTGGAGTCCCTGGCGATTGCACTCGACCCGGAACGGATGAGCGCCGTCTTGGCTCCGCGGGTTCGAGCGCGCTTTGGCGGGGATGCGGTGATCAAGGAGCTCGCGATCGAGGTCTATCGGCGTCACGCCAACCGCTGCGTCATCCGCTACGGGCTCGACTGCCGCGGGGGCTCCGGGCCTCGGTCTTGGCAGGTGATCGGCAAAGTGCTGGCCGACGCCCGCGGGGCCAAGGTTTACGAGACGATGCGACGGTTGTGGAAGCTCGGCTTCGCCCGCAAGGCAAGGGACGGGATCGAGATGCCCGAGCCGATCGGCTACGAGCCCGCGCTGGCGATGCTGCTTCAAGAACAGGTGGGCGGGGTCGCGGTGCGAAGCCTCATCAAGCAGTCCGCCGACCCGGAGCCCTGCCGCGCCGCGGCACGGGCTCTGGTCAAGCTCCAGCGCTCGGGCCTGGCGGGGGGTCCGACGCGGCGAGTCGCGGACCACCTGCAGCGTTGCCACCCACGCTACCCGTTTCTCGCCCTGGCCTGCCCCGAGGTCGCCCATCAGGTGCGCTCGATCGTGCACCGGGCGGTGGCAATCGAGGCGGCGCTCGGCGACATCGAGCCGACCACGCTTCACGGCGACTTCCACTTCGGGCAGGTTCACGTGGAGGGGGACCGGGTCTGGCTCATCGACTTCGACGCGGTGGGCCGGGGCGATCCGGCCTCGGATGTCGGCAATCTGTCGGTGTTCTTGAAGGACAAGGCGCGTAGACGACCGGCGGCCGCGGCCCTGCTCGAGGCGTTTCTCGACGAGTATTTCGCTCGCATGGACCCGAGGATCGCGGCCCGGATTCCCCTCTACGAGGGGCTCACCCACCTGCGCCGCGCCTGCAAGCTGCTGCGGGTCCAGCCACCGGGATGGCGCGCCCGGATCCGCGACATGTTGGAGCGTGGCGTGTGCGAGATCGACGCGATGGAAAGGAGCTTGGCGGAGGCTACCAGCACGCCGGGCCCAACCCTTTCCCTCTTCCGCTCCACGCGGCGGGAGACGGCACCGAGCCAAGCCACTCAGGGCTTCGGACAGATCCAGGTGGGATGGCAAGTTCGCATCAAAGGGGTGCGCGCGCCAGACGGACTCCTGCAGGCGGTCCAGATCGAAGATCGCCCGCCCACCGCCCGCG
>DASXTP010000074.1:0-12627 GCA_036505355.1 Candidatus Eiseniibacteriota bacterium
GTCCGGTCGCAGATCCTCCAGAACGTCAACCACGAGCTGCGCACCCCGCTCGCCGTGGTGACCGGCTACTTGGAGATCCTCCAGGATTCACCCGATCTGCCGGAGGCCCTGCGCTGGCCGATCGAAACCGCGCTCGAGCAGACGCGGAAGCTGACCGGCATCGTGCAGAACCTCCTGGAGTTCGCCGACCTCACCGCCGGTCGTCTCGAGCTCGTATGCGAGCGCACGGACCCGAGCCGGCTGGTGCGGTCGTGGGCGGCTTCGCGGCGTCCCGGCGTTGCGGCCGCGTTGAGGGAGCTCGAGCTGTCGACCGAAGAGACTCCCGCCGCGCGCTTCGACGCCAAGGCGCTGCTGGGGGTGCTCGACGCCCTGCTCGACAACGCAATTCGCTTCACCCCGGTCGGCACCCACATCCGTATCGAGAGCCGTACCTGGAACGAGGCGGGCGCGCGCTGGGCGCACATCGCGGTCCATGACGACGGCCCGGGGATCCCGCCAGATCGAATCGAATCGCTGTTCGAGCCCTTCCGCCAGCTCGACGGCTCCACCACCCGCGCCGTCGGAGGCCTCGGGATGGGGCTCGCGCTCGCGCGCCAGCTGGTGGAGAAGATGGGCGGGCGGCTCGAAGGCGAAAGCGCTCCCGGCCGCGGGACGACGTTCATCGTCCGCCTTCCCGCGGGATAGACGACCCACTTCCGAGGCGGGGACAGGGGGCGACGGGCTCACCCGTGCCCCCTCCCGCACCGTCGGGCCCAAGATCCGTGTACGACGGCCCGACCGCCTGCCGACCTACTTGCCGCTCATCGCCTCCTGCTTGGCGATCACATGAGTGGACAGCTTGCTGTACTGGGCCTTGGTCACCAGCTTCTTCACCAGGAGCTCGGACTTGGTCTTGAACGGACGAGCCGCGATGATCTTGTCCGCCGTTGCGTCGCCGACACCCGGGAGCTTCATCAGCTCTTCCTTGGTCGCCGAGTTCAAATCCACTTTGGGGGCGGCGACGTGCCTCGACATGGTGTGGCCCTTGGCGGGCGCCTTGGCAGGTGCCGGCTGCGTCGCCGGCGCGCTCGCCTTGGCGTCGGTGCTGGGGGTCGTGCCCTCCTGGGCGTGGGCGAGCGGCGCCACGACCAGCCCGAGGGCCAGACCCACCACGGTCGACAGAGACTTCATGCGGAACATGGACTACCTCCAAACGAGGGCATGGAAATGCACGCCGCCTGGCCCTCGATGCGGCGGACGTGGAGGCGGCCAAAGGCCCACCCCGGTATCAACGAAGCGCGGAATTGGCCGTAGCGAACCCGCAGCGCGCGCGGCAGGGACCGGCCGGCCGCGCGAGTGCTCGGCCTGGGAGATGGGTTTGGGTATCGAGAGAGGAAGGACGCGGAAGCGGTGGCGTCGGAGGCGAGGGTGGCGGAGGAACCAGCAGAGGCTCGATCAGGGCTCGCGCGCGGCGGGCCACGGCCGCTCCTCACCGGATCCTCGCAAACCTCGGGAGTCGAAAGATTCTGGCGCGCCGAAAGGGCGCGCGTCTCCAGCGTCATCAACACGCCGCCGCTGGGAATGGCCAGCGCCTGGTGGGCACCCGCCCGGCCGGTCCGCGACGGGCGGAAGCTCTGGGCGACGTGCGGGACGGTCGCATGCCGGTGGTTGCGGTGCGGCTGCGGAGTCTCGGGGACGGGTACGGGCGTGCGGGCGGCGGTGACCGGCGTCGCCCGGAGGCTCGCCGACTTGATCACGTGGCGCGCATGACGGGAGCGGTGGTGCACCCCGTGCGTTCGCTGGATCCTGCCCACCGCCGCAGCGGTATGGACCGGCGCGGGACCGGTGATCGCCGCGTACCCGCACGGCGCCACACCGATGACGCCGAGCGCCACCCACAACGCCACGCGGGCGCGGAACGCGGCTGCCTTCATGGCCGCTTTGGATGGGTTCTCCGGGAATCGGTTCATTGGTGTCGCGAGCTTATACACCCCCAGTGGAGCGAAGTGGAAAGCGCGGACGCGAAGGAACGCCGCACCGGATCGATGGTTACGCGCAGCCCCCCCCGATGTTCACGGGTCCGCAAATTCTTTCGGCGGGCCCTGCGGATCCCGGATCGTCATGAACGCGCCGGGCGTTCTCTCCCGAAAGGACGGCCAAGCAGGAGGTTCCCCGGGCTGCCTCATCCCGCCGGCCGCCCGGCCCGCGTGCTAGAGTCCTTCGCCGATGTCCTCCTCTCCTTCCTCCGCCCTTCGGCCTGGCGGCGCCCGTCTCAGACGCTCGGAGGGCGACCCCTACGGCTTGCGGCGCAACACCCTCGCGCTCGCGGTGGCGGCGATGGGGCTGATCGACCTGCTCTCCGCCCTGCTCTCACATCCCCCCGAACGACTCCTGGCCCTGCTCCATCTGGTTCCCACCGAGGTGCTCGACACGAGCCGCACCTTCACCCTGCTGGCCGGGGCGCTGCTGCTCGTCACCGCGTGGGGACTCAGGCGCGGCAAGCGCCGGGCGTTCGTGCTGGCGCTGTTCCTGTGCGCCGTCTCGGTCCCCGTCAACCTGCTCAAGGCGTTCGACTTCGAGGAGGCCACGGTGGCTGCGGCCCTGATGTTCGTCCTGGGCTTGAGCGGCGAAGCGTTCCGGGTACGCAGTCGCCAACTGTCCTTGGCGGGCCTGCGTTCCCGGGCGATCTGGGGAATCATGGCGCTGGCCGCCTACACGGTCGCCGGGGCCTGGATCATCAAGCTCCAATATGGGTTTGAGGTCTCGCTCGGCCGGGCTTTCGCGGAGGCCGCCTACCGCCTGTTCGGGATCGGCGAGCCGGTGGCGGTGGTGCCCCACCATCTCCTGCCCAAGGCGGAGCTCCGCATCGTGGCCTGGTATCTGCGGTCGCTGCCGCTGCTGAGCCTCACGCTGGTGGTGGGCACGGCGCTGGCAGCGCTGCGCCCGGCCAGGCATCGCCAGCGCCACCGCGCGGCGGCGGATCGCGTCGCCGCCCTGCTGCGGGACCACGGGGAGTCGTCGGTATCGGCCTTCGCGCTCGCGGACGACACCGACTACTTCTTCAGCCCCAACGGGCGCGCCGTGATCGCCTACCGATTCGAGTCCGACACGCTGCTCGGGATCGGTGACCCGATCGGGCCCGCCGAGGAGATGCGACCGCTGCTCCAGGCCTTCATGGCCCACTGCCGCGAGCGGGACTGGCAGTTTGCCTTCTTCCAGGCGCGCCCCGAGCACCTCGCGCTCTATGCCGACCTGGGGTTGCGCGCGCTCCACATCGGCGAGGATCCGGTGCTGTGGACCGACCGCTTCACGCTCGAGGGCGGGGCGATCGGCGAAGTGCGGCGTGCGGTGCGAAAGGCGGAAGCCGCCGGGCTCGAGGCCCGGCAATTCTTCCCCGAGCACTCGCCGTTCGATCCGGCGCGGGATCCGGACGGGCTGCTCGAGCAGATGCGCACGATCTCGAGCGAATGGGTGCGTGCCCACGCCGGCGGCGAACGAGGCTTCTGCATGGGTCGCTTCGATCCGCGGCGCCTCCCCGAGAGCTGGCTGGTGGTGGCGTGGGATCGAGGACGACACCGGCTGGAAGGATTCGTCAGCTGGGTGCCGATCTGGGCTCGTCGCGGCTGGGCGCTCGATTTGATGAGGCGTCGCTCGGACTCGGCTCCGGGCACCATGGAGCTGCTGGTCGTGCGGTCGATCGAGGCGGCGCGCGAGCGCGGCGACGCGATGCTCTCGCTCGCGCTCTCGGCGCTGGCCAAGGTCGACGAGTCCGGCCTAGCGCCCGGCTCGGCGCCGGACGAGCGCGGCTCGAGACCGCCCGTCGATCCTCGTGCCCATGGGCTTCCTCCCGAGCCCGACCGCACCCGCCAGTTCCTGATGGATCATCTGGCGCGCTTCTACGGATTCCAGGGCCTCTTCCGCTGGAAGAAGAAGTTCGATCCCAGCTTCGAGGACCGCTTTCTGGTCTATCCAGGTCCGTTTGCTCTGCCGCGCGTGGTGCTCGCGCTGGCTCGCGCACAGAGCCGCGGCGGGCTGCTCTCCTACCTGCGCCGGGTAGGCGGCCCGTCGGGCGAGTCGAGCGAGACCTCCGCTCCCGGGCCCCGACCGGCGCGCGCGTGATCTCCGCGCTGGCGCTGGCTTGGGCCCTCGGGTCCGCCGGCGGAACGGTCCAGCACCTGACGATGGCAGCGCCCTCGCTCGGCGATCCCCATCGCGCCGTGCAGGTCTACCTTCCACCTTCCTACTTCCGGCCCGAGGCGGCGAGCCGCCGGTATCCGGCGGTGTACCTGCTGCACGGGTGGCCCGGCTCCGAAGGCAACTGGTTCGGCCTGGGCCAAGCCGCCGTCACGGCGGATTCGCTGATCGCCCACGGCCAGATCCCCGAGGTCATCCTGATCTGCCCCAACGGACGCGGCCGGGGCCTCCTCGGCCGCTCGCTCTACATTAATTCGTACGACGGCTCGAGTCGGATGGAAGACTTCGTGGTCCACGACCTGGTGGCCTGGGCGGACGGCCACTTCCGCACCCAGGCCAGCGCCTCCCGCCGCGCGATCATCGGGCTCTCGGAGGGCGGCACCGCGGCGCTCAACCTGGCCTTCCGGCACCGCGAGGTGTTCGGGGCCTGCGGCGGACACAGCGCCGACTACGGATTGGACAAGGGCTTCGGCATGGGACGCGTGATCGGGCCCGAGCCCCGGGCCTCGCGGCTGCTGGCCGAGAACAGTCCGCTGCAGTACGTGGATCGCGTGGCACCCGGCCTGCGCGGTCTCGTGATCTACTTCGACTGCGGCCTCGAAGACGATCCTCTCGGGGACAACCGCGAGTTGCATCGAAAGCTTCGGTCGCTCGGCATCCCCCACACCTATCGCGAGTTCCCGGGCACTCACACCTGGGGCTACTGGAGGCGGCACTTGCGGGATTCGCTCAAGGCGGTGACGGCCGCGATGAGGCGAGTGGCGAGGGCGCCGCCCGGAGCCATGGCCGGACGCCGCGCGATTCTTGCACGGCCCTGACAAGGAACGAGCGGCACGGCTTGACTCCGAGCGGCGGGCGCCGCCATGCTTGGCGCCCGCCGAGTGGTCCTCGGCGGTCGCGAGGAGCCGACATGAACTCCGTGACCACGCCCCTGCGTACCTGGGCCCGCGGGCTCGCCCCGCTGCTCGGGCTGCTGCTCGCGACCGGCTGGCTCACCGGCGGTCTTCACCAGCACCACGACGCAAGCGGCCGCCATCCCTGTGCGGTGTGCAGCGTCAATCACTCCCCGGCCGTCCAGAGCATCAGTTCCGCCGCACCGCTCGCGACCCACCTGCGGGGCGAGACCCTGGTGGCGACGCCCTCCCAAGCGCCGCGGCGGATCGCCTCTGCGACGCCCTCGAGCCGCGCCCCTCCGGCGGCCTGACCTCCCTGGATCACGGCGCGCCATTGGCGCGCCTCGACGTTCCCTCTCCGCTTGCCGCGCGCATCGGGCGCGCGTCGCTCGGCATGGCCGGGCCGGCGGAGGCCCCCGGGAGATCCAATGCCGAAGCTCATTCTGGTCGCGAGCAGTCTCGCGCTTCTCTGGTCGGGCGTGTCGGGCGCCCAGAGCCCCGACAGCACCGCCGCGCCGCCGCTTGAACCGGGCGGGTATTCCGCGCAGCCTTCCGGTGCCGCACCTGCGGCGTCGGCGTCGATCGCGAATCCCGCCATCAGCGTGATCGGCTGGTTCCAGGCCGTCTCGGGCAACGACCCCGGCGCTCAGGAGAAGCCCTTCGAGCTGCGCGAGGCCGAGCTGGCATTCCAGTCGCTGGTGGACCCCTTCGCCCGCGCCGACTTCTTCCTGTCGGCGAGTGCCGAGGGACTCGATCTCGAAGAAGGCTATCTCA
Organism: Candidatus Eiseniibacteriota bacterium; assembly: GCA_036505355.1. Taxonomy (GTDB): domain Bacteria; phylum Eisenbacteria; class RBG-16-71-46; order RBG-16-71-46; family RBG-16-71-46; genus WS-8. The sequence goes on from DASXTP010000074.1 coordinate 5,841, forward strand.
CCTGGCTGGCGCTCCCCGGCGGGGGCCAGGCCAAGCTGGGGAAGTTCCGGGCCGATCTCGGCAAGTTCAATCGCACCCATCCGCCCGAGACGCCGTTCGCGGACCGCCCGCTGGCGGCGGGCGCGTTCCTGGGCGCCGAGGGGCTCTCGACCACCGGGATCTCGGCCTCGGCGCTGATCCCGAACCCGGCCGGGCTGTACTGGGAGCTGGTCGCGAACCTGGGGTCGGTCCCCGAGGCGGCGGAGAGCCCGTTGTTCGAGGCCGAATCGCGCTCGGACCTGCTGGCCGTGGGACGCACCAGCTGGTTCGTGCCGCTCCGCGAGAGCACGGACCTGAACCTCGGCGTCTCGTACGCCAACGCCTCGGCACCGCCCTCGCTGCGCCCCGAAGGCAGCCGGGCGCAGCTTGGCACCGTCGACGTCACGCTGCGCTGGAAGAATCCGCGCCGCAGCATCTACCGATCGCTGCTGGCCCAGGCCGAGCTGACCGCGGAACGAGGCTCGGCTGCAGGATCCGAGCACCGCGGTGGCGGCTTTGGCTACGTGATCTACCAGGTCGCGCGGCAGTGGAAGGTGGGAGCGCGCTACGACTGGACCGAGCGCCCCGACACGCCCGAGCGCGAAAGCGGCGGGCTGGCGCTGATCCAGTATCAGCCGAGCGAGTTCTCGACCTTGAGCCTCCAGGCCCGCCACGTGCGCGACGCCGCGGCCGATCGCGATCTCGACGCGGCCTTCTTCAAATGGACGTTTAACATCGGACCCCATGGCGCCCATCCTTACTGAGCGCCCGAACGGAGCCAACATGGAACGCGAAACGAAGGAGCTGCTGAACATGGGAGTCCGCCGGGTGGAGGCGCCGGCGGGCGCGGTCCGGGCGCGCGAGCGCCTCGTGCGCGGCGTGAGGCTCGGACTCGTCGCCGCATTCGGGGCGGCCCTGGCCGTGGGCTTGGTGCCGATCCTCGCCGTCCACGCCGCGGGGAAGCCGATCCAGGTCGTCACCACCACCGAGGACCTGGCGGCGATCGCGCGGGAGGTGGGTGGCGATCGCGTCGCGGTGTCGGCGATCTGCCGCGGCTACCAGGACCCGCATTTCGTGGATGCCAAGCCATCGTACATGGTGCTGCTCAAGAAGGCAGACTTGTTCGTGGAGATCGGCCGCGACCTTGAGGTCGGGTGGGCTCCTCCGTTGCTGAACGGCGCCCGCAATTCCCGGATCCTGCCCGGGGCACCGGGATTCGTCGATGCCTCGAGCCAGGTGCAGGTGATCGAGATTCCCAGCTCGGTGAGCCGGGCGCAAGGAGACGTCCATCCGTTCGGCAACCCCCACTACTGGCTCGATCCGATGAACGGCGTGGGCATCGCGCGCGCGATTCGAGACGGCCTGGCTCGGATCTCGCCGGGCGACGCCGCCCTCTTCGCCCAGCGCTGCGCCGACTTCGAGAAGCGGGTCACCGAGGGGACGGCGCGCTGGAAAGCCCAAGCCCGGACCATCGGGCTCACCGGCATCCGGGCGGTGACCTACCACCGCTCGTGGTCCTACTTCGCCCGCGCCTTCGGCTTCGAGGTCGTCGACTTCGTCGAGCCCCGACCCGGCATCCCGCCTTCGCCCAACCACGTTGCCGAATTGACGGCCCAGATGAAGCAGGGCGGGATCCGGCTCCTCGTCATGGAAGACTTCTTCGACCCCCGGCTGCCGCAGAAGATCTCGAAAGACACCGGCGTGCCGCTGGTGATCCTGCCCACGTCGGTCGGAGCCGACGAGAAGATCAAGAACTACTTCGACCTGTTCGACGAGCTGCTGGCCCGCATCGGGTCGGCGTTGAAGGGCGGCAAGTCATGAGGCGGCCCTCGGGCCTCCGCGCGCAGGAGGCGACACCGTGATCGAGCAGCTGCCGTTCCTGCTATGGCCCTTCTTGGGCCTGCTCTGCATCGCGGCGATCCACGTCTACCTGGGGCTTCACGTAGTCGAACGGGAGGTCATCTTCGTCGATCTGTCGCTGGCGCAGATGGCTGTGCTGGGCGCCGCGGTGGCCTCGCTGTGGGGCTGGGACCCGCACGATCCCGGCACTTACCTGTTCGCGCTGAGCTTCACGGTTCTGGGCGCGGCGGTGTTCTCGCTCACGCGCACCGACCACCGTCGCGTCCCGCAGGAAGCGATCATCGGCATCGTTTACGCGGTGGCCGCCGCCGCGACGGTGCTGATCCTCAACAACGCGCCGCACGGGGCGGAGCACATTCGCGACGTGCTGGTGGGACAACTCCTCGCCGTCGGTCCGCTCGACGTCGCCCGGTTGGCAGGGCTCTACGCGGTGCTGGGCGCGCTCCACGGGTCGTGGCGGAAGAAGCTGCTGCTCATCTCCCACGACCCCGAGGTGGCGAAGGCACAGGGAGTCAACGTCAAGATCTGGGACTTCCTGTTCTATCTGACGTTCGGCCTCACCGTCACGGCCTCGGTGGAGTTTGGTGGCGTGCTGGTGGTGTTCAGCTACCTGATCGTGCCGAGCGTCATCGCCGTGCTGTTCGCCGAGCACGTCGGCACGCGGCTCGCCATCGGCTGGATCGCGGCCGCGCTCGCCAGCGCGTTGGGCATGCTGGCTTCGGTGTGGCTCTCCGCACCGCCGGGGGCCAGCGTGGTGTGCGTGTTCGGCGCGCTGCTCATCCTTGCGGCCATGGTGCGACCGATGATCCGCCGGCCGAGCTAGATCCGTTGCCCACGGCCCTCAGCTCTCCCGCATCACGATCTCGCCCTGGTCCGAGAGGTCGAACTGCTCGGCCAGCGGGTGGCTGGGCAATCCCGGCATGCGCAGGATCTCGCCGGTGATCGGCACCAGGAATCCCGCACCGGCGGCGAGCTGGATCTCGCGCACCGTGACCAGGAAGTCTTTGGGGCGGCCGAGCAGCGCCGGGTTGTCGGAGAGCGACTGCTGGGTCTTGGCGATGCAGACCGGGAGTCCCCCGTAGCCAAGCTTCTCGAGCTGGGCCTTGTCGCGCCGGGCCCGGAGCTGGTAGTCGACGGCCTCGGCGCCGTACATCTCGGAGGCCACGGTGAGGATCTTGCGCTCGATCGGATCGCTCCATTCGTAGAGCGGCTTGAAGTGCGGGCGCGACCTTTGGGCCACCGTCCACACCGTCTCCGCCAGCTCACGGCAGCCGTCGCCACCGTCGGAGAACGGCTTGGCCACCACCGCCTCGAGCCCGAGGACGTCGCAATACTCCCGGACCACGGCGATCTCCGCCTCGGTGTCGGCCGGGAAATGGTTGATGGCCACCACGCACCGCTGCTCGAACTTGCGGATGTTCTCGACGTGCTTCTCGAGGTTGGCGAGGCCCCTGGAAACCGCCCCGGGGTCGGACTCGCTCACCCCGGCGAGCGGCACCCCACCGTGCATCTTGAGCGCCCGGAGTGTCGCCACCAGCACGGTGCAGCAGGGGGCGAAGCTGCCATAGCGGCAATTGATGTCGAAGAACTTCTCGGCCCCGAGCTCGAAGGCGAACCCGGCCTCGGTGACGACGGCGTCGGCATAGGCCAAGGCCATCCGCGTGGCGGCGATCGAGTTGGTGCCGTGGGCGATGTTGGCGAACGGGCCGCCATGGACCAAGGCGGGCACGCCTTCCATGGTCTGGACCAGGTTGGGCTTCATGGCGTCCCTCAGCAGCGCGGCCATCGCCCCCACCGCCTTCAGGTCGGCGGCCTGGACCGCGCTGCCATCGGGCCGGTAGCCGACCACGATGCGCTCGAGGCGCCGTCTCAAGTCGGCAACGCCGTCGGCCAAACAGAGGATAGCCATTACCTCGCTGGCCGCCGCGATGTCGAAGCCGGTCTCGCGTGGCACCCCTTCGCGGTGCCCGCCGAGCCCGATCACCACCCCGCGCAGCGCGCGGTCGTTCATGTCGAGCACCCGCCGCCACAGCACGCGCCGCGAGTCGAGTCCCAGCTGGTTGCCGTGGTGAAGGTGGTTGTCCACCATCGCGGCGAGCAGGTTGTGAGCGGTCGAGACGGCGTGGATGTCGCCAGTGAAGTGAAGGTTGATGTCGTCCGCCGGCACGACCTGCGACCTCCCACCACCGGTGCCCCCACCCTTCATGCCCAGATAGGGACCGAGCGAAGGCTCGCGCAACGCCACCGCGGTGGAGACCCCGTTGCGGCTCAAGCCTTGGGCGAGCCCGATCGAGCAGGTGGTCTTGCCTTCGCCCGCGGGTGTGGGGGTGATGGCCGAGACCAGGATCAAGCGGCCGCGCGGCTTGCGGCCGTTCAACGCCTGAAGCGAGATCTTGGCCTTGTGACCTCCGTACGGCTCCAGGTACGCGGGATCGATCTCCAACGCGCGGGCGATCTCGGTGATGGGTTTCATCGGGGCGGACTATAGCGTAGCGAGGCCGATGCACGCTCCCGGACGCCCGCAGGCTTGGCTGGGGCATTTCGCACACCCCTTGCATCGTGCCATGTCCCGCCCGGGCCGCCTCGCTCTTTTTGCGGCCCTGTGGTCCTAGGTCGCATGGCTGGCATCAGATCCCTACAGAGATCGGCGGAGCGAACGGAATCGAGGTCACGCGCTCCGCCATTCGGGGTAAACGGCATCGAGAATGCGCCGTCGCCCATGCGGACGAAAGGAGGTGATATCGATGGACCTGTTGGAAAGGATCACCGAAGTGGTGCGCATCGCCGAGCAGCTTCGCGACGTCGAGCTGAAGCGGAAGCTCACCGACGTCCAGATCGAGTGCGTCGAGCTCGCCCAGGAGAACGCGAGGCTCCGCGCCAAGGTGGGCCAGCTCGAGACGGCGGCCACGGCCAGCCACGAAATGGTGTTTCGCGACAACCTCTATTGGATGAGGCATTCAGACGGCACCGAAGAGGGTCCGTTCTGCCCGAAGTGCTGGGGTGGCGATGGGAAGGTGGTCCCGCTGATGCATCAGACCCACTGGTATTGCGCGGTCTGCAGCACGGGGATCGTGCGATCGGGCCGGCCTGAAGAACGAGCCTTGGCCCCCTCACGTGAGCCCATCCGGTAGGAGACCAGGCCGCCGCCACCCGCTTGACCATCGCATCGGGTAGGCTCCGTGTCGTGCCCGAGTTACCGGACCTCACGCTCTACATCGAGCACATCCGTGCCCGCGTCGCCGGGCAGCCGCTCGGCCGGGCCCGCATCGTCGGCTTGAACCTGGTGCGCACCGTGGCGCCCGGACCCGAGTCCGCCGAGGGCCGGAGCGTGCGCGCGGTGCGCCGGCTCGGCAAGCGGATCGTGCTCGAGTTCGCAGGCGGGCCCTTCTACGCCCTCCATCTCATGATCGCAGGGCGGCTCCATTGGCGCGAGCCGGGGGCCAAGATCCCGCGGCGGGTCGGACTGGCGGCGCTCGACTTCCGCACCGGGACGCTGCTCATGACCGAAGCCGGCTCGGTGCAGCGCGCCTCGCTTCACGTGGTCCAAGACGAGCCGGAGCTCAAGGTCCTCGATGCCGGCGGTCTCGAGCCGCTCGAGGCCACGCTCGAACAGTTCGCGGGGGCGCTCTCCCGCGAGACCCACACCTTGAAGCGTGCGCTCACCGATCCGCGGCTCTTCAGCGGCATCGGCAACGCTTACTCGGACGAAATCCTGCACCGTGCGCGGCTCTCCCCGCTCGCGCACACGACGAGGCTCGAACCGCCCGAGGTGAAACGCCTGCACGCCGCCACCCGCGCCACGCTGGCCGAGTGGATCGACCGCCTACGCCAGGAGATCGGGACCGCGTTTCCGGAAAAGGTGACGGCGTTCCGCGCCGGCATGGCGGTCCACGGACGCTACCGGCAACCGTGCCCGGAGTGCGGCGCCCCGGTCCAGCGGATCGTCTACGCCGAGAACGAGACCAACTACTGCGTGCGCTGCCAGACCGGCGGACGGCTGCTGGCCGATCGGGCGCTGTCGAGGTTGCTCAAGGCGGATTGGCCGCGGACGCTGGAGGAGCTGGAGGGGTAGGGGGCGATGGTGGGCCCGGGACAATTCCGGTGAGCGGAATAGACCCTCATATTCCCTGCTGTCCACGACTCGGACCCAAGTCTGCAGCCCACTGTCGAATCGTTCCGCGAGTTCGTCACGCCGTCCATTTTGGGACCGACGCAATTTCTTGCTTGACACACTCGCAGGCGCGAGTGATCGGGCTGCGCCGCGCTTTCGTCGGGCATCCACCAACGCGCTTGTGCGCCCGCCGCGAGGGCGGAAGACTTCTCCCCCAGCACTTCTCTCGCGATCAGAGGCACGACGCGTCCAGCGAGGCGCTGGGCCCTTCGAGACCACCCATGTTCTGAAGAGACTAGTGCCCCCGCGACCTCGCCCCCGCTGAGGTTCCCGATGTCGCGCTATGCCCTGTCCCACCTCGCCGATCGCACCCTGCTGCGTGACCTCACCGTGCTGGTTGCCCAGGATCGCACCACCACCGCCGAGCTGCTGGCCCACATCGCCGAGGTCGATGCACGGAAGCTCTACCTGCCGGCCGCATACCCCTCGATGCACGCCTATTGTCTGGGCGAGCTGCACTTCTGCGAACAGGCGGCCTTCAAGCGGATCCTCGCCGCGCGAACCGCCCGCCGATTCCCCGCCATCCTCGACGCCGTCGCTGAGGGCCGGCTACACTTGACCGGTGTGGTCCTGCTGGCACCTCACCTCACCGAGGGCACGGCGGACGATTTGCTGGCGGCCGCGACCCACAAGAGCAAGGCCGAGATCGAGCGGCTGCTGGCGGCGAGCTTCCCGCGCGCCGACGTGCTGGACCGGGTGGAGGCGACCCCGGCCTCGCATCCAACCGAGTCGGTCGAG
>DASXTP010000075.1:0-5951 GCA_036505355.1 Candidatus Eiseniibacteriota bacterium
GGATGGCGGCCAGCTCGCGGAACTCGCCCCTCTCGTCCATCACCTGGTACGAGGCGTCGTGCCGGCGCGGCAGGATCCAGGTCTCGAACGGAAAGCGGGGCGCGAACGGCTCGATCGCCAGGAAGCCGTCGCTCATGGAGACCAGCCGTCGGGTCGGCTGGTCGGCGGTCTCCTGCTGGATGATGTCGCAGAACACGCAGCGCTCTTTGAGCTCGTAATAGCGGCGTGCGCCTTCCAGCTCCTCCTGGATGCTCTTTGGGATGATCGGGGTGGCGATGAGCTGGGTGTGCGTGTGCTCCAAGGTCGCCCCGGCCTGGGAGCCGTGATTCTTGAAGATCAGCACGTAGCGGATCCGCTTGTCACGGTGCAGATCGAGCACGCGCTCCCGGTAGGCGAGCAACACCTGCTCGATGTGGTCGACCGACAGGTCGGAAAGATCCTGGTCGTGGCTCGGGCTCTCGATGACCACCTCGTGCGCCCCGACGCCGTTCATCTTGTCGTACAGGCCCTCGCCGCGACGGTCGAGCGAGCCCTCGATCTGGAGCGCCGGAAACTTGTTGGGCACCACCCGCACCATCCAGCCGGCGCTGTTGGGCGGCCCGCCGTTGTGGCGCACCGCGTAGACCTCTGGGGGCGTCTTGTCCTCGCTGCCGGGGCAGAACGGACAGAACCCGCCAACCGTCTCCGCCAGAACCGGGCCGAAGTTGGTGGGACGCCGGCTGCGCTCGGTGGAGATGATCACCCAGCGCCCAATCACTGGATCCTTTCGTAGCTCTGGCATGCGGCGCCCTCGCGGGAAGATCGACCGGCTCCCGGGGAATCCCGGGGCCGAACCGCCAAACGGCCCAGTCTAGGAATCGGCTCCAGCCATGGTCAAGCCGGTCGCACCGCCGTCTCGGCCAGCGAGCGTCGTTCCGCTTGCGTGTCCTGGTGCAGCGCCCGCAGGGCCACCTCGTCGGCCGGGCGCAGCGGGCGCTCACGACGCGCCATGGCCATGCGCGCGGTTTCGAGAAAGCGCTCCAATCCATGCTCGCGCATCACCTCACCGTCCCACCAACCGAAGGTCGGCACATGCCGCGGCACATAACGACCTCCGCCGAACAGATTCGAGCCGGTGCCGATCGATGCACCGGTCGGTAGCAACGTGCCGATCCCGGTCTTCACGTGCGCACCGACGAACGACCCGACCTTGAAGAGCCCGGTGTCCAGCTCTTCCCTCCCCACCCGCACCCGCACCGGACCATAAGTGTTCTTGAGGTCGCTGGTCGTGGTCAGGGCTCCCAGGTTGACCCACTCGCCCACCACGCTGTGGCCGACGAAGCCGTGATGGCTCTTGTTGGACCAGCCCTGCCACACGCACGAGTCCACCTCGCCGGCGATCCGGCAGCCCGGGCCGATCGTGGAGCGACCGATGACTCCGCCCAGCAAGCGCGCTCCGGCTCCCACCGCGCACGGTCCCACCACGACCGTGTGGGAGAGCACCGCGGCACCCGATCCGATCCGGATCGGGCCTTCGCGCGCATCGAGCACCGCATAGGCGTCGATCCGCGAGCCCGGCGCCAGCGCCACTCGGTCCGGCTGGTACACGGCGGCCAGCCGGTGCAGCTCGCCCTCCACCTTGGGCTCGAGACCCTCGAGGTCTTCGGCCAGGGCGGCCAGGTTCGATTCGAAGAGGTCCCAGGGCCTGGAAAGGAAACGGGCCTCGACCTCGACCGTTGTGAGCCCCAAGCCGGCCAGGAAGGACTCGAACCGAGCCCCCTGCCCCAAGCCGCGCGCCGCCACCTCGAAGGGTAGCCTCGCTCCGGCGATGCGGCCTCCCGCGAGCCAGAGCGTGCGCGGGCCGGCCTCCCACCCCCGCGACACCCATGCCCCCGGCAGCGCCGCGGCGTTGACCGCCAGAGTCTCGCCGTCCGCGCGCGAGGCAGGGGCCTTGGGCCTGGGCGCCTCGCGCCAGGCCTCTATCGCCACCTCTCGCGCCTCGATCGCGAGCAAGCCGGCCCCGGGGACCGGGCTCGCCGCATCCAGCCAGCGCTCCGCCACGGTCGAGCCGCCGAACGCCAGGGCCGGCACCGGCAGTAGATCGGTCAAGGGTCGAAGATCCGACCAATGACGATCCTCGAACAGCAGCAGCCCACCGGTCACCGGCGCGTGTCCTTGAAGCGGAACGCCCCCCCGAACCCGGCTGCCTTGGCGCGACGGCGGAAGCTCTCGGCCGCATCGGCCGACAGGCAGTCACGGGTTCTGACCTTGTAGAGACCTTTCTCGGACTCGACCACCATGGGGACGAGAAGCTGCGACTGAGCCGCCTCGCGGAGCGCCCGGCCTCGCGAGATCTCGGGGGGTGCTCCGACCTGCACCCGCCAGCAACTGTCCGACGGGGCAGGCTTCCCGCCGGATGCTGCCGGCGCGATGCCGCGCGGGCCGGCCGCACCGGCCTTGGCCGAGTCCGGGCTTACGGTTCGCGGCGGCGCGAGCAGGCTGTCGGGCAGCCCCGCGCGCTGGAGGGTCCCGGGGCGGTCTCCGAGCGGCGAGGTGGGGCTCGGGATCGGTACTCCCGGCTCGGTCGCGGCACTGGTGTCGAGCACCGTCGAGTCCGGCTGCGATTCCGCGGTCACGGTGGGAGCCGCCGCGGGCTCGTGGCCCGCGGGGGCAGGCACGCGCTCCTTGGGTTCGAGCGGCTCGGGGATCGTCTTCAGCACGTCGATCGCATCCGCGGAGGGCTGGCTGTCGACCACCGCCGGCACGGTCGAGGTGGAGGTGATCCGCCCCCCCGAGGCGGTCGTCCCCACGGTCGTCCCCGCCTTGGTCCCGGGCATGGGTGAGGGCGGCGGGCTCGTAGTGCCGGCGGCCGGCGGACTGGGCCCCCCAGGCATCGGCGAAGGAACTCCCGATGACGTCGTCGACGTGGTGGCGCAGCCGGCCGCGGCCAGCGCCGTCAGGAGGCTCAGCACCACCCAGGGCCGAATGCCGCTCATCGCCATGCCGCTGCGGCCAGCGCCGCCGCCAGGCCCAACGCCGCCGGGCCGAGTGGGCCTCATCGCCACGCCGCCGAGTCCCGCGTGCGCACCGCGTCGCTCACGCGCCGCACTCCCTCGCTCTGATCGAGCCGGCAGGCCAGTGTCGCCCCATCGACGTGGACCACCACCATGTCGGCGAGCCCCAGCGCGGCCACGGTTCCCCCGTCTCCCACCACCACGCAGCGGTCGCAGTCGAGCGCCACCGCGCGGCCGAACACAACGTTACCCCGCGAATCGCGCGGCTGCCGGCGAGCCCAGGCGCTCCACGAGCCGAGGTCATCCCAGTCGAACGACGCCTCGATCACCAGCACGTTGGGCGCATGCTCCATGACCGCATAGTCCACCGAGATAGCCTCGCAGTCCGGAAACACCTCGGCGACGCGTCGCTCCCAAGCCGGCGTGCCTGCGTTCTCCGCCAGCGACCGGAGCGTGCTCGCCAGCGCCGGCCGGCTGGCCTCGAGCGCATCCAAGAATACGCGCGCCCGCCAGACGAAGATCCCGCTGTTCCACAGATATTCTCCACTCTCCAGGTACCGGGCCGCCGCCGCGCGGTCGGGCTTCTCGGTGAACGCCGCCGCGCGGTAGACGCGTTCCGAGAGTCGCGTGCTGCGCCGGATGTATCCGAAGTTGGTGTCGGGTCCGCTCGGCGCGATGCCGAAGGTGACGAGCACCGGGCCCTGCTCGGCCAAGGCGAAGGCCCGCTCGAGATCGCGGGCGAAGGCCGCCTCGTCGTCCACGGCGTGGTCCGCCGGCAGCACCGCGAAGCAGGCATCGGGCGACTGCGCGAGGAACCAGCCCGCGGCGAGACCGATCGCCGGCGCCGTGTTGCGCGCCGCCGGCTCCCCCATCACCCGTGCCCCGGGCGGGCACTCGGCCGTGGCCGCTGCGACCAGGTCCTTCGCGGTGAGCACCAGGATGCACTCTGGGGGCACCACCTTGACGGCCCGACTCAGTGTCGCTGCCAGCAGAGACCGGCCGCCGCCGGCGAGCGGGAGCAGTTGCTTCGGGCGGTCGGGGCGGCTCCAGGGCCAGAACCGTTCGCCGCGTCCTCCGGCGAGCACCAGCACGTAGCGGTCGGGCATAGCGGGCGGCATCCTGCCGCGGCGCAAGCACTAACACAGCCCGCAGGACCCGGCAAGCGATCGGGCGGCCAGCAGCAGCCGACGGCAAGCTCACCGCCGCGCGTCGTGGCCCTGGACCACGCGGCCCGACCGGATCTCCTGCTTCGCGGCGACAAAGCTCGCCAGCCCGAGCACGTCGTCGTAGACCGCCTCGAAGGCCTCGATCGAGCGGTCCCAGGTGAGCGAGGTGCCCAGGCGCTGAGCCGCGGAGAGGCCGAGGCGACGGGGGATGTCGGGCTTGCGGTGGAACTCTTCCAACACCGCGGCCAACGCCTCCGGGTCGTCCGCCGGCACGAGCCGCCCGTGAACACCGTCGTCCATCAGCTCCGGCACTCCGCCCACCGCCGCCGCCAGCACCGGTCTCGCGCGCGCCATCGACTCGAGCACGAACCACGGCTGGGCCTCCCAGCGCGACGCCAGCACGCAGGCGTCGGCCGCGAGGATGAGCGGCCCGATCGAATCCACATGACCGAGAAAGCGGACCTGCGCATCGAGCCCCAGTGCCACGGCGAGCCGCTCGAGTGTGCTTCGCAGCGAGCCGTCACCGGCCAAGGCGGCGACGAAGTCGAGGCCCCGCTCCTTGACTCGCGCCAGCGCCTCGAGCAGCACCGCGTGACCCTTGGCTTCCTCGAGGCGCGCGGCACAGACCCAGAGCGGCTTGAACATCCCGACCCCGAACTGGTCTCTCAGCCGTCGTGCCGCCGGTCGCTCCTTGGGTTCGTCGGGCGGGTCGACGCCGTTCGGCACCACCCGGATCCGCTCGCGGTCGACGCCCGTCTCCTGGACCAGCACCTCTCGCACAGCGCCGGAAGATACCGTGACCGCGTCGACGCTCTGGAAGATCCGCCGCTCGGCCGGCCGAGCCCAGGGGTCGAGCCCGGTCGTAGACAGGTGCCGGGTGAGCACCAGGTGCTCGGCCCCGGCGTGACGTGCCAGGGTCGGCAGGTGAGGCTGGGCTCCGGAGCCGCCGGCGTGGAAATGGACGAGCTTGGGCCCTAGCCGACGCAGCTGCGACCACAGCGTGAGCATCCTTCCCCACGTCCACGGCAAGGCGATCTCGGCCACGCGATCCACCGGGATGCCGCGCGCCTCCAGCGAATCGGCCAGCGGATCCACGTCGGGCGACGGCGAGAGCCACACCCTGAGCGCGTAGCGGTGATCGGGAAGCCGGGTGGCCAGCTCCCAGACCAGGCGCTGCGCGCTGTCGATCGTGGTCGCGCTCTCGACCAGCAGCAGCCGAACGCGCTGGCGACCGCGCGCGCTCACACCAACCCGAAGCGCTTGCGCGCCAGGAACAGGAGGTTGTGCCACCCATCGCGCCATCGCTGCAGCTTCACCACCCCCACCCGCTCGCCGTAGGGGATGTGGGCCTCGCCGAACCTGAGCCCGCGCAGCAGCGCCTCGAGCTTGATCTCCTCGCTGAAGGCCATGCCGTCCGAGGACAGGCGCAGCCGCGAGAGCACCGACTTCTTGAACACCCACATTCCCGATTGGCTGTCGCGAAGGGCCTTCCCGAACAGCACGGCGGTGACGATGGTGAGGATGCGGTTCCCGACCTGGTTGGTGAACGACATCGCTCGCCGGTTGGCGAGCGGGAAGCGGCTGGCGGAAAGAAAGTCCCAGCCGCGGTCGAGCAGCACGTCGACGAGCCGCGGGATCTCTTGGGGCGGATAGGTCCCGTCCCCGTCCAGCGTGATCAGCACCTCGCCGGCGGCGGCCCGAAGGCCGGCTTTGTAGGCCGCGCCGTAGCCGCGTTTCTTCTCCTCGACAACCCGCGCCCCCAGAGAACGCGCCACCTCGGCGGTGCGGTCGG
>DASXTP010000076.1:0-9224 GCA_036505355.1 Candidatus Eiseniibacteriota bacterium
TTCGAACTTCCGCTCACTCGGCTTCCGGTCTACCTTGCTCATCGATGGCTCCTTGTTGGCAATGGTCCGATCCACTTCGAGGTGAACCGGCCCATCCTACTTGGAGCCGTCTTCTTTTCAACGAAGGCTAGCACTCACTCCGAGCGTTTGGCCGCGGACATGCTCCATCCAGATCCCGACGCGGCCGTCCATCTCCTCGGCTCCAAAGACCACCACGACGCCAGGGTGGCGGACCCTGGCGAGATGACGCCCTTCCTGCAGCGCGTGGGCCGCGGCTGGCGTTGCGTCCGAGCGCAGGAACTTCACCGCCACGTCACGTTCGAGCTTCGTATCCCAGCCGCGAAATACTTCGCTGTACGTGCCTTCGCCGATCCGCTCGCGAATCTCGAGATGGCACCAACGGAAGAGGATGTTCGAGGTGGGCTGGGGTGCGACCGAAGGCATGCCGCAAGCGGCTGCGATCGCGGCGAGGATCTGCAGGCGCTCCAGGCGCGGCGCGGGGGTTTCACTCGACTGCGAGGCTGCCCGCCAGTCAACCGGTTCGCCGTCGACGACGGCCTGGGCCCACCGCAGCAGGGCGTCGTTGGACTCAGACATCCATCGCCTCCGTGAGCCGCACCATCGCCCTCGCCACCAGCATCCGAGCGGCGTCGGCCGACGGCCTACCCAGCGCCTCGGCCACCTGCTGATGCGTGTATCCCATCTCGATCCGGAGGATCACGCCCTCTCGTTCCTCTGGGCTGAGTGTGTCGAGCGCCCGCTCGTAGGCGCGGATGGCGGCGCTGCCGATCGCCTGCTCAACCTGCGACGGCCTGGGTTCCGCGAGGTCGTCGCGCAGAGGTTCCCGTCCCGGCCGTCGCCCGACGCGACGGATCTCGCCCCGTACTTCGTTCAGGAGGATCGTCCGCAGATACGCGAGAAACGCTCCCTCGCGCCGCGGCTCGAAGCTGCCGAGGTGGTCCAGAGCCTTCAGGAGCGTGATCTGGACGAGATCGTGGGTGTCGGACAGGTCGCGCGCGTGCGATGGCGGCCGCCCGTGTCCCCAGCGCAGGAGGGTCGCCAGGTAACGCCGGACTAGGTGGTCGCGCGCCAGCCGATCCCCGGCGCGGACCCGCGCCAGGAGCGTGACGGTCGATTCGACTTCAGTCGACGCGGATGGGGATAGGGGATCCACGGCGCCATCAATTTTGTAACTCGTTTCCTGACTACGGGTTGAGCGTATCGTCTCGCCCCATCTCCAACCAGCTGTCGGCGGGGTTGTTCGGTCTACTGAGCGGCGAGCATTCCCTCTTTAGCGAGTTGCTTCGCAGCCGGGCCGCACCCGGGTTTCGGACGTTCGCGACCAGCCATCGGAAGGGGAACCATGTCCTCTCACCTCGGCGGCACTTCAAGAGATACAGGGCAGATCTCACATCTTTCAAGTCCCATGCCCGGTTATTTCGAGTCAGGCGCGCCGGTTCCTCGCGCGGTCGTTCTAACTAGCGGCCACATCGTCGAATACGGCCACTGCCTATTCCCGTCGCGCCGCGCCTTGCGATCAATGCTTGCACTTGCGGCCATCCTCATCGCTGCACCAAGCCAAGAGGCCGAGGCGACGCTGTTTGGTCCCGCCACGTCCTACCCGGCAAATGGCGGAGCGCGGTTCGCGGCATTCGGCGACGTGAACCGCGACGGGCGGCTCGACCTCGTGGTCACCAACGACGGCACGGAGACCATCTCCCTGCGGCTCGGCAACGGCAATGGGACGTTCGGTGACAAGGCCGACCTCGCTACGGGACTCGACCCCTACTACGTGGCGATCGAGGACGTGAGCGGGGACGGGCGTCCTGACCTGCTGGCGGCAAACTACTCTTCGAACTCGGTCTCGGTGTTGCTCGGCAACGGCGATGGGACGTTCGCTGACAAGACCGACTTCGCCACCGGCCCCAACCCCTCGTGGATCGCGATCGCCGATCTCGACCGCGACGGCCGTCTCGATCTGGTGGTGGCGAACGAGGGCTTTGGAGCCGGCACCACGCTGTCGGTGTTGCTTGGCAACGGCGATGGCACCTTCGGCGCCAAGACCGACTACACCGCGGGGGTCGCCGTCGGCTCGGTAGCCATCGGTGACCTGAATCGGGACGGCAAGCTGGACGTGGCGGTCTCGAACGGGGCCTCGCACACGATCTCGGTGTTGCTCGGCACCGGCAACGGGACGTTGGAAGCCAAGACCGACTACCCCACGGGCATGGGTCCCAACGGGATTCGGATGGCGGATCTAGACCGTGACGGAAAGCTGGACATCGTGGTGGCGAACGGTCAGGCCAGCTCGGTTGGGGTGTTGCTCGGCAACGGCAACGGGGCGGTCGGGACAATGACCACTTACGCGACGGGAGGCGTGCCACGTTTGGGGCCGGTGGAAGACCTGAACCACGACGGGGAGCTCGATCTAATGACGGCGAACCAGGGACCGTCAACGGTCTCGGTCTTGCTCGGAATGGGCGGAGGGGCGTTCGCGCCCGCAACCGATTACGCGACCGGGGACACGCCGATCTCGTTGGCTGCGGGCGACGCCGACGGTGACGGGCAGCTCGACCTCGCGACCGGAAACTACGGCGCCAATGCCGTCTCCGTGCTGCTCAACATCGGAGGTACGGTCGACGTTCCGCGAACGACAAGGTCGGCCGGTTTGTCACTGGCTCAAAGCCGTCCGAACCCCGCTGCAGAGGCAGTCACGATCAACTTCTCGCTGCCACGCGAGAGCGACGTGAACCTGAGCGTCTTCGACGTGACGGGACGGAAGGTGGCCACGCTCCTAGACGGCCCTGTGCCCGCGGGAACGCATACTGTCAAATGGGACTCCCGGCTGCCGGGTGGAAGACCCGCTGCACGAGGGGTGTACCGCTACGAACTTCGTGCATTGGGGACACGGCTCGCCCGACACTTGGTGTTGCTCCGCTAGCACGGTCCACGCCGCGGGCCCCACGGGGACGATCGCCGCCGTCACGAGACGATCGGGAAGTCGCAGCAGTTCCCCTGGGGGATCGGGCGCCCGTGCGGGCACTGGCGCGGGTGGCCGAGGAACGAGCAGATGCTGGTCGTGACTTCGGGGTTGATGATGTGCTCCATGCGGCACGCCGTGCGCTCGACCTCGGGCTCCGGCAGGTGCATGGCCGATGAGAACAGTACCTCGGCGAGCCGCCGCCGTCGCACCAGGTCGCGGGCGCGGCTCCGTCCGCGCGGCGTGAACTCGAGCGTGACCCCGGGTGGGAAGATGAGGCCGCTCTCCGTCATGCCGAGCAGCGTGCGGCGGTTGTCCACCACGTCCGGCACCTTGACCCGCGCCGCCTCGGGAACGCGGCCGTCCTCCTCGAGCGCCCACATCTGGATCAGCACCTCGTCGTAGCGGCGCTCGATCTCCTCGCTCGGCACGGTGAGGTCGGCCAGTCGTCCGTGCGCCAGCTCCACCCGTCGATCGGCCAGGCTCCCGACCCGCGCCGCATGGGTCACGGTGACCACGGTGTGCCCCTCGGCGTGCAGCTCTTGGAGCAGCCGCAGCACGCGCTCCTGGTTGTCCTCGTCGAGGTTCCCGGTCGGCTCGTCGGCCAGGATCAGGCGTGGCTGGTTGATCAACGCCCGCGCCACGCACACGCGCTGCTGCTCGCCGCCCGAGAGCTGCGACGGCAGATGACGCGCACGGTCGCCGAGCCCGACGCGCTCGAGCGCCGCGAGCGCCTCGCCCTCGTCGGCCACCGAGTGGTAGTGCTGGGCGACCATGACGTTCTCGAGCGCGGTTAGGTAGGAGAGGAGATGGAACTGTTGGAAGATGATCCCCACCTTCTCACGCCGGAACCGCACCCGCTCGCTGTCGCTCGAGGCGACGAGGTCCACGCCGTCGACCCACAGACGCCCCGCGGTCGGACGGTCGAGGGCGCCCAGCAGGTTCATGAGCGTGCTCTTGCCCGAGCCCGAGGGTCCCATCACCGAGAGCCACTCGCCGGCGCGGATCTCGAGATCGACCTGATCGAGCGCGCGCAACGACCCGTAGTGTCGCGACACACCCTCGAGCCGCACCAGGACCGGGGCCATCAGTCGCCCTTCAAGGCCGGCGCGGGGTCGACACCTAGAGCGAACCGGATCGGCCCGGCGGCGGCCGCCGCTGCCACCGCCAAGGACAGCCCCAGCACCAACGGCAGGGCGGGCCACTGGACGCGGATCGCCGCGTGAAATACGTGTCGCCCGATGAGCTGGGCCAAGAGCAGTCCGGCGAGCCATCCGCTGGTGCCGCCGAGCAGCCCCACGACCGCCGATTCGCCGCCGAACAGCCGCACCAGGTCGCGACGGCTGGCACCGAGGGCCTTCAGGAGTGCCACCTCGCGGCGCCGCTCGAGGGCCAGGTCGGTGAGGGTCCCGAAGGCGCACAAGGCCGCGGCCACCAGCACTGCCACCGTCACCAGGCTCATCAAGCGCCGGGTGCGATCGAGCAGCTCGGCCTCGGTGGCCGACAGCGCGTGCAGCACGATCGCCCTCATGCCTCCTCCTCGCTCGAGGATGCGCAGCCCGGCCGAGGCCCGGCGCGGATCGCCTTCGATCCGGGCCTGCACCAAACTCACGCGGCCGGCGAGGCCGGTGAGCGATTGCAGAGCCTCGAGCGGGATCCACCAGGCCTGATCGTCCGCGCCCCCGGTCTCGAGCGGGGCTCCGGCGGCGAGGGTGAGCCGCCGGCCGTTGGGGAGGTATTCGATTTCGAGTGGTACTCTGGGCCTGACGCCCAACCGCCTCATCAACCGAATGCCCATCAACGAGGCGTGGGTGCCGGGCGGCACCTTCCACGACGGGTGGAGTCGTCGGGCCGCGGCGAGATCGGCTCCGACCAAGCTGGTGGGACGGCCGCCGACCTCGGCGACCCCGAACAGGATGGGCACGCCGTCGATTCCCGCGGCCTTGAGTCGAGCGCGAACTTCCGCTTCGTCGAGATACTCGGCCTGTGCTCGGAGCGACGCTGGGTCGACGACATGCGCCAGGGCGGCCCCCGGCCGACCCCGATCCGCCGCGCCTGGCCCGGCCGGAAGCACGAGCAGGTTGGGTCCCAGGGCGCGCAGCTCGTGGGTCAGCCGTTGGCCGATGTCGCGGGATACCGAGATCAACGCCGAGGTCACTGCCGCGCCGATCGTGACCGCCGCGACCGCCAACAGAATCGTCCCGCGGCGGCGCCACATGGCGGCCCCCAGCAGGCGCGACTCCATGCGCAGGTCGAGCCTAGTGCCCCGAATCAGAAATTCGCCTGCATTCGAACGCCGCTGCCTCCCGCTCTGCGGCGTCGCTCCTCCTCGAAGTATCTTCATGATACGTCTCGTCGTCGCTCCTTGCGGGGTGGGAGCATCGGCGTTCTCGGTGCGACGGCGAACTTCTGACTCGGGGCACTAGCCACGGAGCACCGCCGCCGGATCGAGCTTGAGCCTCATGCGCAGCGGGCCGAGCGTGCCGGCCAGCGCCAGCACGACCGACAAGAGCAGCGCCACCGGCAAGAGCAGGGGCTGAAGCGTCCCGGTGTGACCCAGCGCCTGGCCGCGGATCGCCTGGGCGCCGAGGCCTCCGATCAACCAGCCGAGCAGTCCGCCCGCCAGCGACACGAGCACGGTCTCGCACAGCAGCAGCGCGCCGAGCTGCCCGCCCGAGGCTCCCAGCGAGGAGAGCAACGCCAGCTCGGCCCGGCGCTCGACGACGGTGGCGGTGGTGGTGGAGATCAGCCCCAGGACCGACGCGCCGAAGGTGGCGAGCGCCAACATCAGCATCAGCAGATCGAGGCGGCCGACCACCCGTGCCTCGCCGGCCACGACCTCGGCCAGCGGCAACACCTCGGCGTTGTCGAGCTGGGCCGCGAGGTCGTGTGCCAGGACCGCCGGATAGGCCGTGCAGAGGTAACGCTCGTAGCCGCGTGGGTCGCGCTTCGGATCGGGGACCGGACCGGGTGGCTCGGCCTTGACCAGCGCGCTCAGCCACACGCGGTCCACCACGTCGTGGAGGCTCGCCAGGCTCCGCAGCGTCTCGAGCGGCATCCAGGCCTGCCGGTCCTCGAGACCCCCGGCATCGACCACCGCCGCGACCCGGACCATCTGCACCCGGTCTCCGACCGCGACCGTGGTCTGCTGGCCGACGGAAAGGCCGGTGCGCCGTGCCAGGTCCCGACCGAGCGCTACCTCGGCCTGCTGCTCGGTCGGCCAGCGGCCGACGAGCCGCCAGTGAGGTCGCAGGTACTTGAGCCCGGTGCGCCAGGTTCCCGACTCGGTCGGCACGTCGTGGTCGAACCAGGTGCCCAAGATCGTCGCCGGCACTCCCGCGAGCTGCGCCGCGATTCCCACCTCGGGCATCGCGTGCAGCACGTTGTACTTCCAGAAGGAGCGTTTGAGATCGGCCACCACCGAGGTCGGTAGCACCGCCCCGGCCCGCGCCGGCTGTACGCCCTCGGTGTCGAAGTCGCCCCGCCAGTCCGCTGCCGCGGGCCGGACCACGAAGTTGGGGCCGGCGGCCCGCAGCGTGCGGGCAAAATCGTCACCGGTCTCGATGGCCAGCGTCGCCAGCGCGATTGCCACCCCCACGCCGACCGCGACCACCATCATGGCCAGCGCGAGACGCAGCCGGCGGGCCGCCAAGGAGGCGAGCAGGATACGCGCGAACACGGCTCAGCGCCCCTCGAGCGTCGGAAGCAATCCGCGCAGGTCACGCTCCAGCACTTCGAGGTGCGGCGTCGGCGCGGCGACCCCGCGATTCGGCAGCGGGATCGGATTGCAGCCGCCGGCACGGCCCAACGACGTACGGACGATCGGCGACATGCAGTTGCGGCACACCACTGCGGAGCCATCCTCGAAGTAGCCCTTGTCGCCGCAGATCTCGCACGCGTCGAGGCAGACCCGGACCTGCTCGCCGACCTGGACCGCGAAGATCCGGACGGGTCGCTCCCGGAGCGCGACCTCGAAGAAATGCAGATGGCCGTCGGCCAGCGGAGCCGTATCGATGTGGACCGCTCCCTCGACCACCGGGACGGGGAGGGCCGGAGGGCGCTCGGGTGCGCGCGCCCGTTGAACGAACGCCATGCTCAGCAGGCCCACCACCAGCAGCGCAACCACGCCGGTCCAGCGTCGCCGCGCTCGCTCGCGCTGGCGAGCCGCCCGTGCCAGACGGGCTTCGGGGCCGTGCGCATCGGCCGGGACCGCCGCCGGCTCGCGCTGGCCTCCGAGCAGCAGCCAGCCCGCCGCGAGCAGCACGGTGAGGGTGAAGAGCAGCAGCTCGTTCTTGACCAGGGGGCCGATCAGCGCCATTTCCTGCCGGCTCGCCGGCAGCACCTCGGCCTCCGAGAGCTCGTGCAGGCCGCCGACCAGGAGCTGGAACGCCACCAGGGTGAGCACCGCCATGGTCACGGAGAAGAACGGCTTGAGCGGGACCCGAAGGCTGCCGCGGGCGAACAACAACCCGAACGCAATGGCCAGCACCAGCCCCAGCAGTGCCCCCACCCACAGCGACAGGCCGTGGCTCGTGAATCCTGCCGCGGACAGGAATACCGCGGTCTCCGCCCCCTCGCGAAACACCATCAGGAACGCGAACACGAAGACTCCGACCGCTCCGGCGCCCCCTGCCCGCTCGATCCCT
The DNA here is from genome assembly GCA_036505355.1 of Candidatus Eiseniibacteriota bacterium. Classification (GTDB taxonomy): domain Bacteria; phylum Eisenbacteria; class RBG-16-71-46; order RBG-16-71-46; family RBG-16-71-46; genus WS-8. The sequence goes on from DASXTP010000076.1 coordinate 7,627, forward strand.
CGTTCCACCTCCTGCTTCATGTGCGGAGCGGCCTTTTGCATCCACCAGACGAGGCTCGCCACCAGGGCCGCGCCGGTCAGCATGGCGATCCCTTCGGCGAGCTCCTCGTTGAACGCGACCCGCGTCGCCACGATCGCTGCGGCCGCCGAAGCCAGCAGCGCCAGCCCGGCGCCGAGGAACAGCGCCCGAATGCGGCGCTCGAGGCCCCGTCGCTTGAGGAACGCCAGCGCGATGGCCAGCACCAGGGCGGCCTCGACCCCTTCGCGCAGCGTGATGACTAGAGCCTCGAACACGGGAAATCGACTACGACCTTGCCGGTCGCACGTTGGACCGCAGTGCGTCTTGCCATGCTTGGCACGAGCGGGGAGGACAGAGCCCAAAGGCCCGCTCGTTGAGCGCGTAGACCTGGCTCTTGCCCTGGCGCCGCACCCGCACGATGTCCAAATCGCGCAGGATGCGAAGCTGATGCGAGGTGGCCGAAAGCGAGGCGCCCAGCAGGTCGGCCAGCTCGCTGACGCACAGTTCCTCGAGCGACAGCGCGTAGACGATCTTGCTGCGCGTCGGGTCGCCCAGAGCCTTGAAGGTGCGGGACAGGCGCTCGACTCGTGCCTGGTCCTGCAGCGCCCGGCGCGCTCGATCGGTGCGAGGAGGCGCCACCGCGGCTCCCGGCCGCCCGCGCAGAGCGAGGCCGGCGACGCCGGACCGAACACTTGAGGATTTGCTCATGTAAGCCGCATCCTGCCGGAGGCTGCGCGGGGCGTCAAGGCGCGTGGAGCGCGATGCGAGGGTCGGGGAGAGGGTGCTCGGCGCCCGCGGTGCTGCGATGTGCCTGGCGGGTTCTGTTCGGGGCGTTGTGTGGAGACTCCGAGCCAGGCTCAGCCAAGACCTGCCGCGCGGTGGCGACGGTCCCGCACGCGAATTTCACTTGACGCCGCGCCCGGGTTTGACGCCGTCGCCTCGCCAGCCCCTCGTACGGCGCGCGATCACGCGCACCGCGCGGCCTCCCACGCCATCTTTGGCTCTCCGACCCGAAAGAAATCGGAATGCGTGGACGGACGCGTTCTGCGGGGCCCCGCGTACGCCGAAAACCCACGTGGTATGAGAGACGAGAACCCGCCCCCGCGGAGTCACACCCGTGAACACGTATTCCTTGTCCCATCTGTCCGACAACACCTTGCTGCACAATCTGACGTCTCGTGGCGCAGGATCGCGCCACCACCGCCGCGCTGCTGGCGCATCTGGCCGAGGTCGACGCGCGCAAGCTCTACCTGCCGGCAGCGTATCCCTCGATGTACGCGTACTGCGTAGGCGAGCTGGGTCTGTGCGAGCAGGCGGCCTTCAAGCGGATCCTCGCTGCGCGAACGGCTCGGCGGTTCCCCGCCATCTTCGACATGGTGGCCGATGGCCGGTTGCATTTGAGGGCCGTGGTCCTGCTGGCGCCTCACCTCGCCGAGGAGACGGCGGACGATTTGCTGGCGGCCGCGACCCACAAGAGCAAGGCCGAGATCGAGCGGCTGCTGGCGGCGAGCTTCCCGCGCGCCGACGTGCTGGACCGGGTGGAGGCGACCCCGGCCTCGCATCCAACCGAGTCGGTCGAG
>DASXTP010000077.1:0-43627 GCA_036505355.1 Candidatus Eiseniibacteriota bacterium
CGCTCACCAACATCCGGCGCCCCACTCCCGACAACCCCTGGAACCGTTACCGCGGACCCGAACCCCTGCGCCCCAAAGCCAGGGCTGGGGGGTGACAGATTCACTGACGCGTTAGGGCGACAGAATCACTGACTTGCGACACTGGTCGACCGCAAGCGGTGATGTACCAGTTGTGTCACGAAGCAGGAGGAGGTACCCCAGTGGTTGGTCCAACATCCCGAGGAGGTACCCGCCACCACCGCAGGCCTACGATGCGCCAGGCATGGGCTCAGGCCCTGTTGCCGCCCTTCTGGCCGCGGCGTATATTCCGGCCCGTTTCCGAAACACAGGGGACTCCCTGTCGGCGCCTTCGGTAGGGTGTTACGCCTCCCACCGCCAGCCCCAGGGGATTGCCCAACGTTATTGCCCCGTGGCGGCTCTAACGCGACCGCCCCGGCAGTGCCGCCATGGTCGCAGCAATTTCCACCGAGGCGGCCCATCCGCGACGGGATCATGCGCATCAGCAGGCTCGCCACCAAGAACTATCGCACCCTTGAGAACCTCGACCTTTTGTTCCCTTCCTTCTACTCCGCCATCTGCGGTAAGAATGATTCTGGGAAAACGAACGTCGTTCGCGCAATTCGCTGTCTCATGAAAGAGGACGAGCCATTTCACTATGTAGGAGAGCCCGAGTTCTCTCTCAAGAACGATTACACAAACTGGCTTGATACCACCGAGTCGAAGGCTCGATCTATCCACGTCGAGATTGATCTTCGGATCAACGCCGAGAGCGACACGGGGCTCTTCGAATTCTTTCGCGACTACCTGAGTCTAGGCTGCGTTTCCGGTGACCTAGATCTCAAGGTCGCCGTCACCCATGCCTCTGCTGGCGCACATGTCGAAGTGCTCGCTGAAGATCAACGGTTCGACGGTCTGAAGGCTCAAGAAGTCCTGAAACGACTCCAGACATCTCGCACATTTCTGTTCCACAGCTCCACGGATCCGCACCCACGTTTTCGCCGCGGCTTCCGCGGGGTCCCTGCGGACATCACCGAGGAATACACGGGCAAGCTCGAACAATCAAAGAAATCCGTCCACAGGGTCCTGAGACGTATCGCTCGTGAACAGCAACAGGAGATCGAACCCGCACCCTCCTCGGTCGACTGGCGGATAAGTACAAAGTTGGCTTGACGATTCCTTCACTGGACATTCGATATTTCCCCTACGATCTCACTCTCGGCGATAGAAAGGTCGAAGTCGAGTTGGGCGAATGGGGTAGCGGCACACGGAATCGAACCCTAGTGCTCTTGACGATATTTCGCGCGAAGCAGGTCGCAGAGTCACCAGCCTCTGCCTCGAAGGTCACCCCCGTCATTGTGGTTGAAGAGCCGGAGAGCTTCCTTCACCCATCGGCGCAAGCCGAATTCGGCCGGGTCCTTCAGGATTTGTCGGAGGAATTCAGAGTACAGATTATCGTGACCACTCACAGCCCCTACTTGCTTAGCCAGAATCGGCCGGAATCCAACATCCTGCTAAAGCGCCGGGGAGCCCGAGGGCAAATGAGGGCGACGGAGCGCGTCGACACGGCTGGAGACGGGTGGATGGAACCCTTCGCACTTGCCCTCGGCATTGGCGATGCTGAATTCAAGCCTTGGAGAGAACTGTTTTTCTCAAAATCGAGCGGGCTGCTGCTTGTGGAGGGTGACACGGACAAGGAGTATTTTGTCCTTCTCCGTGATCCAGCCCATGGATCGAATCGGCTCATTTTGAGGGAGAGATCTTTGCTTATGGCGGAAGGGACACACTTAAGAACTCGGCTCTATTGAGATTCATCAAAGATCGGTTCGCTACCGTGTTCATTACCTTTGATCTTGATGCCGAGGAATCCGTCGAGCGGTCCATTCAAGCCCTGGGCTTTGAGAGGCGACGAACATATCTCCCGATAAGGGTAGAGGCGCCAGGGAAGAAGAACATTGAAGGACTATTGCCGGAGCGGGTTCGCACAGCCGTGTATGCGGAGAACGCAGATGTTGTTGACGCGTTGAATGGAACAAACACTGAACGACGAGATGCTCGCGCCCGACTGAAACGCCTCCTCTTGGAGCGGTTCAAGACGGAGGCACGGGCGGGGGTGGATTACGAGGGGCTGTACGAGGTGGCGTGGATCATAAATCGGGCAGTCACCGCCGCGCGGGGCGTGCATAGTCCAAGGCGAGTAGCCACGGTCGCTCCATGTGCACCCTGATCATCGGCCGCGACGTCCTGGGCGAGGGGACCATGATCCTGGCCGCCAACCGCGACGAAGACCCCCGGCGCCCCACGGATCCCCCCGGAGTGCTGTCCCAGCACCCGCGCGTGATCGGCGGGCGCGATCGCCTGGCGGGCGGCACCTGGCTCGCGGTCCGCGAGCGCCGCGCGGTGGTGGCGATGCTGAACCGCCGGGATCAATCGGGAGAGCCCGCCGCCCGAGCCGAGGATCGCCGTTCGCGTGGCTTGCTCGCGATCGACGTCGCGAAGGTGCAGAACCACGGCGGAGGGCCGGAGAAGGGAGGCATGGCCGCCTCCGCGACCGCCTACGCTGCGACGCTCTCCGAACTCGCGCTCGACCACGCCATCCACGCGGTCGCCCGCGACCGTTATGCGCCGTTCTCCCTGGTGTTCGCCAGCCCCGCGTCCTGCTGGTGGCTCGCTCACGAAGGAGCCGGTCCTCCGCGCCACGCAGGCGTGCCGAGCGGCTGGCACGTGCTCACCCACATGGACCTCGACGATCCGCGCGAGCCCCGCACCGCCCGCCTCATAGGTGAGCTCGACGGATTCCGGCCCCGCTCGCTGGACCAAGCGCTGGATCGAGTCGGCGAGCTGCTCCGCTCCCACGGAGCCTCGGAACCGCCAGCGCCTCCGGTTTGCCTGCACGAGGGCCGGATGGTGACGGTCTCCGCCTCCCTGGTATGGCTCACCGAGGGGCAAGCCCGCTATCTCCATGCCGAAGGACGCCCGTGCGAGAATCCCTTCGCCGACCATTCGCAGCTCCTGGGCGGCCACGTCCCGGCCGCGGACACGCGATGAGTGGGCGTCAGGGGCGGGAACCGATCCGCCTGGCCGCGCATTAGGCTTCACGATCTCCCTGCCGATTTTCGAGGAGGAACCCATGAGGCTCGATCAGCGGGTGGCGCTCATCACCGGCGGAAGCCGCGGATTGGGGCTCGCCATCGCGCGCGCCCTGGCCGCCGAAGGGGCGCGCATCGCCTGCATGGCCCGCGCCGGCGAGGAACTGCAGCGGGCCGTCGCGGATCTCAAAGCCCAGGGTGCAACGGCGATCGCCGCGGCCGCCGACGTGACCCGCGAAGCCGAGGTGGCGAGCGCGGTCCAGACCGCCGTTCAGGCCTGGGGCCGGCTCGACATCGTGGTGCTGAACGCCGGCACCTGGCAGGGGGCACCCCTACACGAGACCACCGAGGCCCAATGGGACCTGCTGCTCGACCTGAACTTGAAGGGCGCGTTCCTCACGCTGAAGCACGCCCTGCCGCGTCTCATGGAGCAACGCGCCGGCACGGTGGTGGGGATCGTCTCCTTCGGCGGCCTGGTGGGCCAGCCCGGCTCGGCCGCCTACGCCGCTAGCAAGTGGGGGTTGCGCGGGCTGCTCGAGTCGGCGGCGCTGGAGACCAAGCCACACGGCATCCGCGTGAGCGTGGTCTTCCCCCACAACATCAACTCGGCCGGACGTGCTATCGAGCCCGGCTCGACCGATCGCAACCGCAACCTCGAGCCCGAGGACGTCGCCCCGATGGTGGCGTTCCTCTGCACGGCGCCCGAGCACGTCTCGATCGGCAACGTCACGGTGTGGCCGCGCGCAGCGGGGATCGCAGGCACCATGCTGTGATCGCGGCACCACCCGGAGCCGACTCTCGCCTCACCGGTCTTGCGGCGAGTGCAGCGGCAACGGACGCGACCCGCGGTAAGCCAGCCCGAGGGCCCGCGCCTTTCCCTCCGCCTGCCGTACCTTGGCCCAAATCGTTTGACACCGCGCGCGGCACCTCCCCTAGAATGGGTCCACGCCGCGAGCCCATTCAGCGCGAGGGGAGGGGATCGGGATGGAATTGAACTTTCCGGAGTGCCACAAGTGCCGCGATGGGATCCTGCTGCCGCTCTCCGACTACGGTCGGGACGGTGCCCCCATCACCTACAAGGCCTGGGTCTGCAGCAACCCCACCTGCGGTTTCAACATCCGCATCGACAACGGCGAGATCAGCCTGGGGCGCGCGATCGGCATGTCCACCAAGTAGGAGTGCCTGATTGGTCAGGGCCATCGTCTTCGATCTCGACAACACGCTCACCGACTTCATGAAGATGAAGGCGGACGCGATCACGGCCGCGATCGACGGCATGATCGACGCCGGGCTCGAGCTTCCCCGCGAGGCGGTGCGGTCCCGCATCGACGCGATCTACAAGGAGCAGGGCATGGAGTACCAGCAGGTGCTCGACGCCTTGCTGGAGAGCGAGCTCGGCCACATCGACCCCAAGATCCTGGCCTCGGGGATCGTCGCGTACCGCAAGGCCCGCGCCTCGTCCCTGGTGCTGTACCCGCACGTCCAGATGACGCTGCTCGAGCTGACCAAGCGCAGCATCAAGCTGGGAGTGGTTTCCGATGCGCCGCGCGCCCAGGCGTGGCTGCGGCTGTGCTCCCTCGGCCTGCAGCACGTGTTCGACGCCGTGGTGACATTCGACGACACGCGCGAGCTCAAGCCGAGCCCGGCACCGTTCCGGGCGGCGTTGCGACAGCTCGCAGCCGAGCCGGCCGATGCGCTGATGGTCGGCGACTGGCCGGAGCGCGACATGGTGGGCGCGAAGACGCTCGGCATGCGGACGGTGTTCGCCCGCTACGGGGACACCTTCGGCACCCAGGACTCGGGTGCCGATTTCGACATCGATGACGTGTTCGAGCTGGTCGGGATCGTGGACCGGCTCAATCGTTCGGACTCGGGCGCGCTGTCGGGAGCCCGGGACTAAGCTGTGCCTGAAAGCGGCCGAGCCCGATGCAGCCGATCCGGCGTTTTCAGACGCGGCTAGAGTCGATCCAGGGAGGATGCAATGAGCGTAGGGAAGGTGAAAGCCTCGAAGGCGCGGGTCCACGCCGCGCCCGAGGGCACCGGCGGACTGGACGGCCACTTCCACGTCTACGTCTACGACGTGTTCAACCGGACCTTTCTCGCCGTCAAGTCGTTCGACACGATCGAGAGAGCCGTCTCGTTCCAGCGACACGAGCAGGAACGCATCTACACCGAGCAGGAGGCCGAACCGGAATGGTTCGACCTGCCCTTCATTTCCTCGGACGCCGACCTGCTCGGCCGGATCGAGCGCGATCCCGAGTATCGCAACCAGCTCATGAAGGAGCTGGCGACCGAAGCTCGCGCCCGCGGCCGGGGCCGTTGACGGCACCGCCCCGAGCCCAACCCGTGCAGCTCGTCACCGCCGAAGAGATGCGCCGGCTCGACCGCGCCACGATCGACCAAGGCCATGCCTCGGGCGAAACCCTGATGGAGCGCGCCGGTGCGGGTGTGGTCGAGGCGATGGAGCGCCGGTACGGCTCCCTGCTCGCGCTGCGGGTGCTGGTGCTCTGCGGGACCGGGAACAACGGCGGCGATGGGTTCGTCGCGGCTCGGCACCTCGCCGGCCGCGGCGCCGAGGTGCACGTGGCCTTACTCGGGGACCGGGCTCACGTGTCGGGCGATGCCTGCGCCCAGCTCGAGCGGCTCGCCACGGTGAGGCTCTCCGCTGCCGGCATCTCCAGCGAAGCCGAGCTCCAGCGACTGGTCGCCTCGCGGGACCAGTGGGATTTCGCGCTCGATGCCTTGCTCGGCACCGGGGCGCGCGGCGTGCCCCAGGGGATCGTGGCGGCGGGCGTGCAGGCGTTGCGGGACCTGGACGATGCCGGCACGCGGGTGGTGGCGGTCGATCTGCCGACCGGGGTCGACGCCGACAGCGGCACCATCGCCCGCCGCGCAGTGCGTGCCGACCTCACCGTGACCTTCGGCGCGCCGAAGCGCGGCCAGTTCCTCTACCCGGGACGCGCTTTCGTCGGGTCGCTGGAGGTGGTGGACATCGGCTTGGCGATGGGGGCGCTCCCGGTCCCGGGGATTCCGGTTTCGCTGGCCACTGCCCCCGACATGGCGGCCCTGCTGCCGGCCCGCGATCCGCGGGCGCACAAAGGCAACACCGGGCGCCTGTTGGTGGTGGGCGGCTCGGTCGGGCTGACCGGCGCGGTGGCCCTGGCGGCGCGCGCGGCCCTTCGCTCGGGCGCCGGATACGTCCAGGCCGCGGTCCCGAAGAGCTTGAACGACGTGCTCGAGGTCAAGCTCACCGAGGAGATGACCCTGCCCATGCCGGAGACGGCCGAGCGCACGTTGGCGACCACTGCGCTCGAGCCGCTGCTCGCCCATGCCGCGGCGGCTGATGTAGTGGCCCTCGGCTCGGGGTTGTCGCGGAACCGTGAATCGGCCGACTTGGCACGCCGGCTGGCGCGCCAGTGCGACCGCCCGCTGGTGATCGATGCCGACGGGCTGAATGCCTTCGAAGGCCACCCCGACCTGCTGGCTCGGATCCGCGCCCCGCACATCCTGACGCCGCACCTCGGCGAGATGCATCGACTCTGCGGCGTCAGGCCCCCCGAGCTCGAGATGCGACGAATCGACGCGGCCCGAGAGTGGGCGGAGCGCTGGAGATGCGTGGTGGTGTTGAAGGGAGCCCCGACCGTGACCGCCTCCCCCGACGGCCGGGCCACCGTGAACCCCACCGGAAATCCGGGCATGGCGACCGCGGGGACGGGCGACGTGTTGACCGGCGCGATCGCGGGACTGCTCGCCCAGGGGCTCGCCCCCTACGATGCGGCACGGCTCGGGGTCTACGTCCACGGCATGGCCGGCGACGTGGCCGCCGGCGAGAGGGGTCAGCAGGGCCTCGCCGCCTCGGACGTGCTCGAGGCGTTGCCGCTCGCCTTGCTGGCGCTCACCCGTTTGCGAGCCGAGTCGCTCGAAGGCCCGGCCGTGCAATCCGACCCGGCGCGGGATCCCGCGGCCCCGCCATCGCCCTAAAGATGGGGGACTGAGAATCGAACGGCCCGCGCCGGAAAATGGCCGCGGGCCGTCGCGAAGCTCGAATCGCGCGCGGGTCTCTAGAGGTGCGGGGTGATCTTGGAGATCATCGCGGCCTTCGGGTAGGCGCCCACCAGCTTCTCGACGACCTGCCCGTTCTTGAACAACAGCAAGGTGGGGATGCTCAGGACCTCGAATCGAGTCGAGACCTCGATGTTCTGGTCCACGTCGAGCTTGACCACCTTCAGCCGACTGTTGTAGTCGGCGGCGATCTGGTCGACGGCCGGGGCGATCGCCTTGCACGGCCCGCACCACGCTGCCCAGAAATCCACCAGCACCGGCACCGGCGACTGGAGGACTTCCTGGTCGAAGCTCTGATCGGTGACGGCAACTGCGTTTCCCATGGCGATACCCCTCGAAAGACCTCTACTATCCAGCCCGAACGCACCCTTGGATGCCCGACGGGCCCGGTTCGATGCACGCCGGCTGGAGCGGCTTGCGCAGGATAGACACGCGTCAGAAGGGCGTCAAATGGCGGCGGCCCGACCTGGCCGCCAGGAGGGCACCCCGGTGAACGGCCGCTGCGCGGCGAATCGGGAACCGGTTGCGGGCTTCCGATGATCCCGCTTCGCGACGAGAATCCGTCCGCGTCCGTGCCGGCCATCACGCTGGCGTTGATCGTCCTCAACTGCACGGCGTTCGTCTACGAACTGCTGCTGGGACCGGCCTTGCGCCCGTTCATGTTCGAGTGGGGAGTGGTCCCGCTGCGGTTGACCCTGGCGCTCCAGGAAGGCGCGGAGCCGGTCGCCTGGACGGCGTTGCCGCTCGCGACCTCGATGTTCCTGCACGGCAGCTGGCTCCACCTGGTTGGGAACATGTGGTACCTGTGGATCTTCGGCGACAACGTCGAGGATCGGATGGGCCACGTGCGATTCCTACTGTTCTACGTCGTCGCCGGCCTGGTCGCGGGGCTGTTGCACGTGTTCTTCAACCCCGAATCTCGCGTGCCCACGGTGGGCGCCAGCGGCGCCATCGCGGGCGTGCTGGGGGCCTACCTGGTGGCCTTCCCGCGAGCCCGCGTGATTACGCTGGTGCCGTTCTTTCCGTTCTTCCAGGTGATGGCGATCCCCGCGGTGCTCATGCTCGGCTTGTGGTTCGTCTACCAGTTCTTCAGCGGCGCGCTGAGCCTGGCGTGGAGCGCCGGGGGCGGAGGCGTGGCCTGGTGGGCCCACGTCGGCGGGTTCGGGTTCGGCGTGGTGGCGATGGGGCTCTTGAAAGGGCGGCGTCGGCCACCCTCCCAGGCCTGGGTGGAGTAGAGTCGCCGGATGGTTTAGCATCCTGCGCTGGCTGGTGGACCGTGTCGACGTGCGCCGCGGGCCCGCACCTCGTCCGCCCGCGCTCATCTCGGGAGATCCAACGTGCGTCAGGACCTCGACCGCCACATGCGGGAACGTGGGCTCGCCGGGCTGGTGGTGTTCGCCTACGACCGCTACAGCCCGGCGATGTACTACGCCACCGGGCAGAAGCTCCACTACGCCGTGTATTTTCGCGGTCCGGACGGACGGGCCCATCTGATCCATGACCCGATGGAACGCGACCAGGCCGTGCGCGTGGGGTGCGATCACTCCACCTTCGCCCAGCACGGTCTCCAGGCCCTGATCGAAAAGGAAGGCCACCCGGCCCGAGGCTTTGGCCGGCTGATCGCGGATGCCTGCGGAACCCTCGGGCTCCACGGCCCGATCGCGTTCTTCGGCGAGCTGGCATCGGGCTTCGCCTACGAGATGCTGGAGCACGTCACGCGTTGCGACCCCAAGATCCAGATCGATCGCAGCCACCCCGACATTGTGACCTCCGCGCGGCTGACCAAGGACGCCGACGAGCTGGCGCGCATCCGCCACGCCGCCAGAGGCGCCGTCTCGGCGATCGCCCGCCTCCGTGAGTATCTAGGCTCGCTGCGGCGCGACGGCGACCGGTTCCGCGCCAACGGGTCGGATGCGGTCACGCTGGGCGAGCTGCGACGGATGCTGCACACCGAGCTCCTCGCCCACGGACTGGAAGGCGGAGAGAGCATCGTGTCCCAGGGACGCGACGCCGGAGTACCCCACAACCACGGATCCGACGAACAACCACTCCGCCCGGAAACACCGCTGCTGGTGGACATCTTCCCCGAGGAAGCCGGCGGCGGCTACTTCAGCGACCTGACCCGGACGTTCTGCCTGGGTCGCGCGCCGGAGCCGCTGCGGCGTCTGTACACCGACGTTCGGGACGCTTTCGAACTGGCCATGGACACGCTGGCGGTCGGCGAACCCTGCCGTTCTTACCAGGAGAAGGTCTGCGACCTGTTCGAGCAGCGCGGCCACGCCACGCTTCGCACCAACGAAACCGTCGAGGAAGGCTACGTGCACGGCCTGGGCCACGGTGTCGGGCTCGCGGTGCACGAGGCGCCGCGCCTCGGCGGCCCGCCGAGCAACGTCCAGACGCTCGAGCCCGGCATGGTGATCACGATCGAGCCGGGTCTGTACTATCCCTCCCGCGGCCTGGGGGTGCGGATCGAGGACCTGGTGGCGGTGGGTCCCGACGGCCGCATCGAGAACCTCACGCCGGCCCCCTACGAACTGGAAATCGAGTCCCGGGGTTGAAGCCGATTCACGACATCGAGAATCCACCTCGCCGGGAGCGGGCGCTCCTGGTGGGACACGCGGCCCGCAACGGCGGAGGGTTGGACCGCTCGTTGGACGAGCTCGAGCGGCTCGCCGACACGGCCGGCGCCCGCGTGCTTGGCCGGCTGACCCAGCGGCGCGGCACCATCCACCCGGCGACGTTCATCGGCCGCGGCAAGGTGGAAGAACTCAAGGGGTGTGTGGAGGAAGGCGACCCCGACCTCGTGATCTTCGACGACGACCTCTCACCCGCCCAGGTTCGCAACCTGGAGAAGGCGCTGGCCTGCAAGGTGGTCGATCGCTCGGAGCTGATCCTCGACATCTTCGCTCGCCGCGCTCGCACCCGAGAATCGCGCCTCCAGGTGGAGCTGGCGCAGCTCGAGTACACCCTGCCCCGGTTGACCGGACTGTGGAAGCACCTGGAGCGCCAGGCCGGCGGCATCGGCACCCGGGGGCCGGGCGAGACCCAGCTCGAGACCGACCGGCGCATCGTGCGCGAACGGATCGGACGCCTGAAGAAGCAGCTCCAGGGCGTCGAGCGCGAGCGTGAGACCCAGCGCCGCCGGCGGCGCCGGGAGTTCCGCGCCGCACTGATCGGCTACACGAACGCCGGCAAGAGCACCCTGTTCAACGCGCTGACCCGCTCGAGCGTGCCGGTCGAGGACCGGCTGTTCGCAACCCTGGACGCCACCACTCGTCAGCTGGTGAGTCCGGATCGTCGGGTGGCGCTGGTCACCGATACGGTCGGGTTCATCCACAAGCTTCCGCATCACCTGGTGGCGTCGTTCCATAGCACGCTGACCGAGGTGGTCGAGGCGGACCTGTTGCTCCACGTCGTCGACGCCGCCGACCCCGAGCTGGTCCACCGCATGACCGCCGTGGAGGAGGTGATGCAGGACATCCTCGAGCTCCCTCGTCCGACGGTGCTGGTGTTCAACAAGGCGGATCTGATCGTCGACGAGGCCCGGATCGCCGGCCTGCGCGCCGAGTTCGGCGGGTGCTTCGTGGTGTCGGCCCACACCGGGGAGGGGCTCGCCGAGCTGTGCAAGTTCGTCTGGGAGCAGGCGGCCGAGCGCAAGTGGAGTCGGGCCTCGTGACCGGCTCCACCGCTTCCGTCGTGCTCGAGTTCCGCACCGAGCTTCCGGCGCCGCCGGACCGCGTCTTCGCCGCGCTCACCGAGGGTCCGCACCTCGAGCGCTGGTTCTGCGACCGGGCCGAGGTCCACCCCGTCAAGGGAGGACGCCTGCTGCTGCGATGGTCGCGGGAGGGTTCGCCGCCGGAGGCCTTCGAGGCGCGCTGGGTGGTGTTCGAGCCCGAGGTGAGCTGCGCCTACGAGGGGGGTCACGACGGCTACCCCGACGGCTACGCCGGCCGAGTCGGCTTCGAGCTCGCCCCCCAGGGTGAAGGCACGGTGCTCGTGACTCGGCACCGCCTCCCGGCGCGCCCCGACTACGAGACCATCGCGAGCCGCTACCGCGAGGCCTGGCCCCGGGCATTGATGCGACTCGAGGCCTATTTGGCGGGCGCCTCGTGAGCCCCGAAGCCCGCCCGATCTCGACCGCCGACCCGGTCCGACCGCGGGTGCTGCGTTTCGGACACAGCCCCGACGCCGACGACGCCTTCATGTTCTATGGGTTCCACACCGGTCAGGCCACGATCGCCGGATGCCGCGTGGAACACGTGATGGAGGACATCCAAAGCCTGAACCGACGCGCGCTCGAGCGCGCCGACCTGGAGATCACGGCGGTCTCGGCGCACGCCTATGCGAAGCTCGCGGACCGCTACGCGATCCTTTCCTGCGGGGCATCGATGGGGATCGGGTACGGGCCGGTGGTGGTGGCGCGCGAGCCCCGGCCCCTGGGATGGCTGACTGGCCGGCGGGTCGCGGTCCCCGGTCCCCTCACCACCGCGGCCCTGCTGCTCCGCATCGAGTGCCCCGGTACCCAGCCAGTCGAAGTGCGGTTCGACCACATCGCCGCGGCCGTTGAGGCAGGCGAAGTCGAAGCGGGCGTCCTGATTCACGAGGGGCAGCTCACCTATCGGGAGCAGGGGTTGGTCAAGATCCTCGATTTCGGCGAGCTGTGGCAGGAGCGCGACCGCCTCCCGGTGCCGCTCGGGCTCGACGTGGTGCGCCGGGATCTGGGGGCAGACCTGATGCGGGCGGTGAGCGCAGGATTCCGCGCCAGCATACAGCACGCGCTCGAGCACGAAGAGGCGGCGCTCGACTACGCGCTCGAGTTCGGCCGTGGGCTGGACCGTTCCCGGGGACGGCACTTCGTCCGCATGTACGTGAACGAGCTGACGCTCGACATGGGCGACCGCGGCCTCGAGGCGCTGAACCGCCTCTACCAGCGGGCGGTCGAGACCGGGGCGATCCCCGGGTCGCCGCGCCTCGATCTGGTCTAGGCGGAGGAGCGGGCGCAAGCCCCGATCGACGACTTCCCCCCGGCCCCGGGACCGAAGGCCGACGCTCCACTTCTGCAGCACTTCCTCATTCTTCGCGGACGAACCGGGTGCGGCGCGCGACGCGCCGCCCTCGGCCCCTTGAGCGGTAACCCATTCCCGTCGTCCCGGTCATGGCCCGAGGCTTGCCTCGCACTTGGAGCGAAAGGAGGTTCGCCGTGAGCAGCCATCGCCAAAAACCACCGAAACCGCGGATCGTCGGGATCCGCACCCCGCATTCCTCGCCGCGATGGGATCTGTGGCTCGTCGCGCTTCTCACCCTCGCGATCGGACTCGCCCAGCATCCTCCTCTGGATCGCGTCGTGACCTAGGCGGCCTCTGCTTCCGCGGGCCGCACGCGGAACGGCGCGTGCGCGCGACGGCTGGACGCGCTTGCGTCTGGCCGTCGTGGCACGCCCGTCTTCGGTCGCCTCCCACGACGCTCCGTTCGAAAACGGCCGAGCCGAGGGCCGAAGCCGCCGCGGTCGCTTCGAACGCAGTGTTTGGTCCGGGTGACCAGAAGCCCTTAGGCTTCCGCGCGTGAGCATCCGCGGTCGCTCGGTGATTCCGCTAGGCGTCTCGATCGTTCTCCTGGCGTCCGGGTGGCAGCTCTGGGCGCTCCACGCCCGGTTCTGGAACGAGGGGTGGCACTCCTCGGTGCTGGGCTACGACGCAGGGCAGTACGCGGTCGCCGCTCGGGAGCTGGCCGAGCACGGAAGGCTCGCAACCCCCTTCGCCCTGCCGATCGAGCTGGCGTGGCATCCCGATCCGCCCTGGCCGCTCGCCGCCGTGGAGCCCGGGCTGCTGGTGATCGAAGCCTCGGTGCAGGCCCTTGCGCCTTCGAGCCTGGGCCCGGTCGCGCAACGAATGCTCTGGCTCGACACCCCCGGACGGCGCGAGCGGTTGGCGCTGGTCTTCCCCTTCACCTGCTATCTGGCGCTCGGCGTCGCGTTGGCGCTGCTGGCGGCCAATATCCTGGCGCGACACACTCCGCAGGCGCCCGCGCTCGAGCGGGCCGCCGGCGCGACGGTGGTGGGAGGCGCCTTCCTGCTGGATCCGGCGGCCCAGCAGCTCGCCATGGGCGGTTCACCGCACCTTCCCTTCACGTTCGGGGTGGTGGCGGCGCTGGCAATGGTAGGGAGCGGTTGGGCGTCGCGCCATGTCTTCGTCTTCGGGCTGTGGCTGGGCCTGACCGGGAGCTTCCGCGCCGCACAGCCGTGGTTTGGGCCCCTGCTCGCTTTGGCCGCCGTCCTCGCCACCCCGCCCAAGCGAACGCCACTTCAGGCGGCGGTCGCTTTCACGCTCTGCCTGGTCGGGTTCGCGCTGCCGCTCGTGCCTTGGTGGCTTTACAAGTGGCGCGCCTTCGGCTCGCCCATCTGGGACCTTTGGGGTTGGACTCTGTGGGACGGCATCCAGGGAAACTCCTGGTTTTCAATCCTCCACCTGCCCGAACCACCCAGGCTTCCGGGAATCGCCGCGGCTCCTGGGCTCTGGGCCGCCAAGTGGGTGCGCGGCCTTCCGGCCTTGGTGGGATTGCTCGCGGCCGGTCCGGGGCTATTCTGGATCGCATCGACCACCTTGTGGCTCGCCGCGCGCCGGGGCGCGCGGCCGTCTGCCTTCGGTGCCGGGGCCCTGCTCGCTCTCGCCGCGCTGTGCGTCGGCTCGACCGCATTGGGCCTGCCGTGGTCGCGCGACTTGTTCCCGGTCCGAATCGCGCTCGAGGCGGCCGGGCTGCTGACCGCGTGGGCTTTGGTGGGCCGCCTGCCATCTCAGACGCTCGGTCCAGGCGGCGGCCGGGCGCTACGGCTAGCCGTTGCGCTTCTCGCCCTCGGCTGGGGGGGGCTTCAGACCGCGCGCGGGAATCATCGGGCGGGCCTGGTCGCTGCCCGGTCGGGATCGCCGGCCCCCGCCATGCTCGAGGACCTGACCCGCAGGCTGAGCCGCGAGCTGCCCTCCGCCGAGCCGTTGATGAGCAATCTTGGGCCGTCCCTGGCCTGGTACGCGCGGCGCCCGGTGTTGGACTTGGCGCTCACCCCGTCCGACGTCGAGGCCTGTCGCCAGAAGCTCCCATTCCAGCACGTGGTGCTGGCGTTTCGGGACGCGGCGCAGGTCTGGTCCGGTTGGCGGGAGCCGTTCGAACGCCCCCGCGGCGCGCTGGCGCATCCCGAGTGGAATCTGATGCACGCGCGGCGCTGGCAGACCGCGGACGGCTTCCGCGTGGTCTGGCTCGAGCTCGGACCCCCGCGCGAGCAGCTCGCGCTCCGCACCAAGACGGAACGCCACCGATGACGTCCCGGCACGCGCGCGTGCCAGACCCGGCGGTGCAACCGCTGGCCCAGCCAACGGGTCGATACCCGGCGGACGGCCGCGATCAGACCCGATGGGTCGTCATGGTCGTGGCCCCGAGCGCCCGCGAAGCGTTCTCGACGTCGGCCTGCTTCACCCACAAGAGGGCGCCGTAGCGGTTGCCGCCGGCCGCGACTCCGAGGGCAGCGGTGATGTTGACCTTGGCCGTCCCCAGGCGGCCCAGGATCTCTGACATCGCCCCGGCTCGGTCGGTGCCCTGGGCCAGGAACGCGATCTTGGGCTCGCCGAGGATGATCCCCACCTTCTTGGCCGCCTTCCTGAGGTCCTCCGGATGCTCCGGGACCAAGTCGACTTGAACCTTGCCGCCCTCGATCGGGAACGCCAGCAGCCCGAGCAGATGGACGCCTTCCTGCTTGAGCCGATTGCCGAGGTCGCCTCCCTTGCCGGGTTGGTCATCGGCGGTGATCGCGAAGTACTCCACTCGATACACCTGATCCTTGGTCATGGCGAAACTCCTGGTGGTCTGCACGCGGCCGAGTGGCTCGGGGGCGAAAGTATCCCCCTGCGAGGCTCGCCGAGCAATGGAGCCCCATGGCGCAGCCGAACCACCGACGTCTCGCGGAGTTTCGTCAATCGACAGTAGCGACCTCACCGATCCGGGAGTATCGTTTTCGTGCCCCGCGAGAGGAGACTCGTTCCCTGTTCCGCCTCGAACCGCCCCGAGCATCGCGCACCGCTTTCTTCCTCCTCGGCCTGCTCCTCGCGCCCCACGCCCTGGCCCAGACCTCCGGCAAGCCGTTCCCGGGCTCGAACCCACCGACCGCTCAACGGCCGGGCGAGCTGGTGGTGCGCTATCGCGCCAACGCCCACGCCTCGGACCGGGCCGCGGTTCGTGGCCGAGTGGGCGGGCGGCTGCTACGCGATCTTCGCTTCCTGAACGCCGAGCACCTGCGGATCGAGGGGCTGAGCGTGGCCGAGGCGATCGGCCGCCTGCGCCAGCATCCGTTGGTCGAATACGCGGAGCCCAACTTCCAGCTCCACGCGTTGGTCGTACCCAACGATCCGCTGTTTCCCCAGATGTACAACCTGGAGAACACCGGCCAAACCAGCGGCACCCCGGGCGCGGACATCCATGCCACGCAGGCCTGGGATCTGTTCACCGGGGATCCGGAACTGCGCGTGGGGGTGATCGATACCGGGGTGGACTACACCCACCCCGATCTTGCCGCCAACATCTGGACCAACCCGGGCGAGATCGCCGGCAACGGGATCGACGACGACCGCAACGGATACATCGACGACGTCCACGGCTACGACTTCGCCAACAACGACGGCGATCCTTTCGACGACCATGGGCATGGGACGCATGTCTCGGGGACGATCGCGGCCGTCGGTGACAACGGGGTCGGCTTGGCCGGGGTGAACTGGCGCGCTCGCATCGTCGGAATCAAGTTCTTGGACGCCGGGGGCTCGGGCTCCACGGCCGGCGCGATCGCCGCCATCGGCTACGCCATCGCCACCGGCGTGCGGCTGACCAACAATTCGTGGGGTGGTGGCGGGTACTCGCAGGGACTGCTCGACGCCATCAACGCCGCCGGCGCCGCCGGCCAGCTGTTCGTTGCCGCGGCCGGGAACTCGGGCACCGACAACGATGCGCTTCCGGAGTACCCGGCGTCGTTCGACTCGCCCTACATCCTGTCGGTGGCCGCCACCGACCACAACGACGAGCTGGCTACGTTCTCCAACTTCGGAGCCGCTTCCGTGGACCTGGGCGCGCCCGGAGTGAGCATCCTGTCGACCCTCCCCGGGGGCGCCTATGGCTTCCTGTCGGGCACCTCGATGGCCACCCCACACGTCACGGGGGCGGCCGCGTTCGTGCTGGGTTTCTTCCCGACCATGCCGGCGTTGCAGGTGAAGAGCCAGATCCTGAGCAACGTGGACCCGCTGGCCTCGCTCGCCGGGCGGGTGGCGAGCGGCGGGCGCCTCAACCTGTTCCAACCGGTGATGGAGCCGGACGACGTCTCTCCCGGAGCGATCACCGACCTGGCCACCGAGAATCCCGGGTCGAACAGCATCGGTCTCACCTGGACGGCCACCGGCGACGACAACGACGCCGGTCGCGTGGCCCGCTACGAGATCCGCTACTCGACGACGCCCATCACCGAGGCCAACTTCGGCAGCCAGCCGGACGTCCCCGGTCCCACCCCGCTTCCGGCCGGATCCTCGCAGAGCACCGAGGCGCGGGGACTCGCCTTCAGCACCACGTATTTCTTCGCCATCCGGGCCTTCGACGAAGTCGGCAACCGCGGGCCCATCTCCAACCTCGCCACCGGTACCACGCTCGGCGTTCCCGATCTGTCGGTGACCCCTACGTCCCTGTTTCAGGAACTCCTGACCGGCGCCCGGGCCACGCAGTCGATCACGCTCCGCAACGAAGGCGAGGGCACCCTGGACTTCTCGATACCGGACCCCGAGCTGACGTTGGGGCAGCCGGTGCAGGAGGCGCCGACGCTCGCCAAGGGGGAGGTCGATCCGCGGCCCGGCCTCCTCGGCAGCGGCGGACCGGACGGCTTCGGCTACCGCTGGGTGGACAGCGACCAGGCTGGCGGGCCGACCTTCCAGTGGGTGGACATCACCGCGATCGGCCAGCGGGTCCCGATCTCCGGCGACGACGCGATCTCGGGCCCGATCGCGATGGGCATGAGCTTCCCGTTCTACGGCAACTCGTTCAGCACTCTCTACGTCAGCACCAACGGCTTCCTCAGCTTCAGCCCCGGCACCGGCGCGCCGTACGTCAACCAGCCCCTGCCCAACGCTGGCGCGCCCCCCAACCTGATCGCTCCGTTCTGGGACGACCTGGTGTTCCCGGGCCAGAACGCCTACAGCTACTTCGACGGCTCGCGGTTCATCGTCTCCTGGGTCGGGGTGCAGCACTACGGAGACGGCGGGCCGTACACCTTCCAGGTGATCCTCTACCCGAGCGGTGAGATCCGCTACCAGTTCCTGAGCGTCGCCACACCGCTCAACAGCGGCACGGTGGGCATCCAGAACGCGCCCCGGAACATCGGGCTCACCACTGCCTTCAACGTTCCGTACGTGCACGACGCCTTGGCGGTCCGCTTGGTCCACACCCCACTCTGGCTCACCGTGACGCCCCGTGCGGGACGCATTTTGGCCGGACAGCAGATGCCGCTCACCCTGAGCTTCGACGCCTTGGGCCTGGTCGGGGACGACTACCGCGCCCTGGTGAGGCTGTTGTGCAACGACCCCGACGAGTCCAACGTCTCGATCCCGGTCCAGCTCCACGTGATCGGCGCGCCCGACCTCGCGGTGAGCCCCGCCAGCCTGGACTTTGGCTCGGTGTTCGTCGGGACGATCACCACGCGCACCCTGACGGTGGCCAACCCCGGCACCGACCCATTGGTGGTGAGCGGCATCGTGAGCAGCCACCCGGCCGTGACCGTGGCCCCGAGCAGTTTCACGGTCGCGCCCCTCGCGGCGCGGTCGGTAGGGGTCACCTACGCGCCCACGATACCGGGCGCGCTCCACGACGCGCTCACGATCGCCAGCAACGACCCCGATGCAGCCACCCGGCAGGTGGCGCTCGAGGGGAGCGCCGCGCTCCCGCCGGTCGTCTCCGCCACGCCGCAGAGCTTGAGCGCCACGGTACCCATCCCCGGCACCACCACCCAGACCCTGTCCCTCCAGAACTCCGGCGGCTCCGCGCTCACCTGGTCGTTGCAGATCGAAGGAGTGTCGGCGGCCGCCGGTTCCGGACTCTCCGGCGGACCGCACCCTACCGAATGGGGCAGAGATCCCCGCTTCGGAGCACCCGACGGCCCGGCGATCACGGTAGACCCTGGCCCGCTCGCTTCGCGGCCGGTGGTGGTTCACGACCCCGTCGGCGACGGCGGTCCGGTGGACGTAGAGACGCTTCGGGGCAGCGGCTCGGGAGGGACGTTGCAGGCCGAGATCGACCTCTCGACGCCGCTCGTGCCCGCGAACTTCGCGGGGTTCCTGTCCCTGGACGTCGACCGCAACCGGCACACGGGCTTGCCGCCGAGCTTCGGCGTGCCCGGCCAGGACATCGGGGTCGAGTACGAAGTGCTGTTCTTCAACCTGTCGCTGGGAACGGTGCAACTGTACCGGCGGACCGGAGGCTTCGTAGGCAGCTTTCCGGCTACCATCGGCCCGCAATCGCTGCGCTTCAGCATCCCGCTCTCCTACCTGGGCGGCGATGATGGGGACATGGACGTCACCGGGGTGGTTGGCACCTTGGCCGCGCCCACGGACTGGTTCCCCGACCAGGGGCACGGGACGATCCTCAGCGTCGGGTGGCTGACCGCGACCCCCGTCGGGGGAGTGATCGCGCCGGGAACGAGCGCCGCCGTAGCCGTGACCTACGACACCGAAGGGCTGATCGGAGGCCAGTACCTTGCCAACTTGGCGCTGGCCACCAACGACCCGGGCGCGACCGGGATCGACATCCCGGTCCAGCTCGCCGCCGTCGGCGTGCCGGACATCGCCGCCAGCCCCTCGAGCCTCGACTTCGGCGGCCTGTTCGTGGGAATGAGCCGCGATCTCACCATTCGACTGGCCAACGAGGGCTCGGAGCGCCTGCAGATCGCCTCGGCAACCCTCTCGGGCTCCCATCTCACGCTGCTCGGGGGATCGTTCCCGATTGCGCTGGCCCCCAACGACAGCACGCTCGTGACGGTTCGGTTCGCGCCCACGGACCCGTGCGACCCGTGCATCGGACAGCTCAGCTTCCAGTCCGACGACCCGGACGAAAACCCCCTGATCGTGCCGATCACGGCGGTGGGCCAGACACCCCCCGAAATCGCGGTGTCCCCGGCGTCGCTCGAGGCAAGCCTGCCGACCGGCCAGACGACCCGTCGGACGCTGCGGATCGACAACCAGGGGGGCAGCCCCCTGGCATGGAGCCTCTCCTCGCGGGCCTTGTCTCGATCCGTGGGCCGCCTGTCGCCTTCCACCTGGCAGATGCTGGGCCCGGCGCCGTCAGGAACGGGCGTCAATCGTGTGGGCGATGCACCCACGGTTCAGGCGGTGCGCGCCACCTATGGCGCGGCGGACCTCGGCCCCAGGATCCTGCTCTACTCGGACGAGCTCACGGCCGGCGCGGGGGCCCACACTTCGGATCGCGCCCTCCAGTCGCTGGGCCTGCCCTACACCGCCTACTACTACGATCCGGACGGCTTCGGGAACGCCCTGGTCTCCCAGAGCTGGGATCTGGTGATCGTGGCTCACGCCGGCTACTTCGAGCTGGGCAACTGGTGGAACGAGATGGAGTCCTTCCTCGGCCGCGGTGGAAGGCTGCTGATCAGCACCTTCGACGTGGACGGCTCGAACAGCGAGCCGACGACGTTGTGGAACACCATTGGGCTCGCCCCGCAGGGGGACCTGCTCGGCTCCATCCCGGTGTACTGGTGGGACCCCGTGAACCCGCTCTTCAATCTGCCGGAGCAGGTTCCGCCATTCCTCCAGATGACGGATGCCTACATCGACGACGGCGATCGAGCGCAGGCCGCCAGCGCCGCCCAGGATCCGGCCGGCTTCACTCCCGAGCGAACGGCCAACCAGTCGGCGATCGTGATCTCACCCAACCGAGCCGCGATCGTCAACAGCTTCATCGTCTCGGAGAACCAGGCCGATCGCGATGCCGACGGCAAGCCGGATGCCGTCGAACTCTTGAGCAACGAGATTGGCTTCCTCCATGGCGCGGAGTGGCTGTCGGCCGATCCGGCCGAGGGCACGGTCCCGCCCGGTGGGAGCACCGAGGTCACGATCTCGTTCGATGCCACCCAGCTGCTGGGCGGCGATTACGACGCCGACCTGATCGTCGCCAGCGACGATCCGGACGAGCGGGCGTCTTTCGTCTCGACCCACCTCCACGTCACCGGCACCCCCGTGCCGCCCCCGGACATCACCATGAGCCTCGAGCCGTTGCGGGCGGCCGGCGCCACCACGCTCGGTCCCCTGGCGCTGCAGCGCGCCAAGACCGCGGTCATGCAAAACACCGGCGGCAGCGACCTGCTGTTCGCGCTCGGCGCGGTGGCGACCGACGACAGGCCGGCACCTGGCTGGCTCACCGCGGTCCCGACCTCCGGCACCATCCCGGTCGGCTCCGTGCAGGCCCTCGAGGTGCGATTCGACGCCACCGATCTCCCCGACGGCGACTACACCGCGGACGTGGAGATCTCCACCAACGATCCGGACGAGCCCCTGGTGGTCGTGCCGTGCCGGTTCCATGTCGGGGTCCGGGACGCGACCTTCGACGTGGATCCCAATAGCCTGATGCCGCGCGCGAACGGCAACTGGGTCTCGGCCGACCTGGAGCTGGGTGGGGGCCTCGATCCGCACGCCATCGCGCTCTCCACGCTGCGGCTTCAGCGCGCGGTGCCGGTTGGCGAAGGCGCTCCGATCTCCTATCACGACGACGACCACGACGGCTATCCCCAGGTCCGGTATAAGTTCGACCGCGAAGCGCTCCGTCCGTACCTGGGGGTGGGGGAGCTGGTGCCGATCGAAGTGACCGGTGAAGTCGAAGGCGTGACCTGGTTCCGGGCCTTCGACCTGGTGCGCTCCCTTCCACCCGGCGTATCGGATCCGTCGAACGGGGGAACCTACGCGATCGGGACGCAGGTGCCGCTCACCTGGACCGATCCCGCCGGGCACCCGGCGGCGAACCATGATCTATGGTTGTCGATCGACGACGGCGAGACCTGGCAGCTCGTGGCAGCCTCGATCCCCGGGAACTCGTACCTGTGGACCGTCCCCGCTCCGACGACCGACCGCGGATTGCTCGAGCTGGTGGCGTTCGACGATGGCGGCGCCATGGGATCATGGGTTTCGCAGCGACTCCGCATCGTGGCGAACCTGACCGCGGTGGAAGAGCCGATACCCAACGAGTTCAGCCTGCGGCTGGCGGGGTCGAACCCCGGGCGCGGCTCGGTGGGCCTCGAGCTGGCGCTGCCGGAGCAGACTCCCGTAGCGCTCAAGGTCTTCGATGTCCGGGGTCGGCTGGTGAGCGAGATCACGCGCGGCGAGCTCGAGCCCGGGTGGCACCGCCTGACGTGGAACGGCGAGGACTCGAGCGGCACGCCGGCCCCTGCAGGCGTTTACTTCGCGCACCTCAGCGCCGGAGATCGGTCGGCTCGCGTGCGACTGGTGCTGCTGCGTTGAAACGAGCGGCTGGCGTCGTTCCTGGCGCCTCGACGAACGGCCGATCGCGCTACTTGGGCAGGATGAGCTGCGGGTCGCCCGGGCGCTCGGCCGTCGAGCCCTCTTCGCCTTCCAGCACCGCCGGGTATTCCGGCGGCAGCTCGCTCAGGCTCTCGATGAAGACCGGAACGTCGTCCGACAGTCGATCGAGCGCCTCGGGTCCGGGGCCGACCTCCAGGATCTCGTAGAGCGTGGTGCGCCGCGCCGGGGTGAAGCCGGATTCGCGGATCAGGGTCTCGACCTCGGCCACGGTGGTCTTGTTCACGTGACCGGTGGCCAGGTGCACGTTCTCTTCGAACAAGGTGCCACCGAAGTCATCGGCCCCGAAGTGCAGGGCGATCTGGCCGGTCTTCTTGCCTTCGCTGAACCACGAGGCCTGGACGTGGTCGAAGTTGTCGAGATACAGGCGCGAGGCGGCCAGCACCCGCAGGTAACGCGACGCGCCGGCCACGTGCTTGACCCTCGATTCCATCGGCGTGTTGCCTCGCTTGTAGGACCACGGCACGAAGGCGGTGAAGCCGTGGGTCTCGTCCTGGAGGTCGCGGATGGAGTCGAAATGCTCGACCACCTCGGCGTCGGTCTCGACGTGGCCGTACATCATGGTGGCGGTCGAGCGCATGCCGGCGCGGTGCGCCGTCCGGTGCACGTCGAGCCAGGCCTCGGGGCCGCCCTTCTTGACCGAGATGCGCTTGCGCACTCGGGTCGAGAGGATCTCCGCGCCACCGCCCGGCAACGTCCGCTGTCCGGCCTCGAACAGCGCCTCGAGCACGCCTTGGATCGAAAGCCCTGAGACCTCGACCATCTGGTGGATCTCGGGGGCCGAGAAGAAATGGGGCGTGATGTGGGGGTAGCGGGCGCGCGCCTCGCGCACGATGGCGGGATAGAACTCCCACGGGATGGCCGGGTTGAGGCCCCCTTGGAGCAGCACCGTGGTGGCCCCCAGCCGATCGGCGCGCTCCATCATCCGCATCACGCCCTCGACGTCGTGGGTGTAGGCGTCGGGGGCGTTGGCGCTGGGCTTCCGGTAGAAGGCGCAGAAGTGGCAGTCGACGGTGCACAGGTTGGTGTAGTTGGGATTGGTGTCGATGACGTAGGTGACGAGCCGTGGATCCGTCTTGCGGCTTCGCACCTCCTGCGCGAGGGCTCCCAGCTCGAGCAGCGGGGCCCGGGAGAGCAGGTAGACGCCCTCGGCCGCGGTCAACCGCTCGCCGCGCGCGACTTTCGTTTCAATGCTGGACCACAAGGCCGGACCCCTCGGGAAGAGCCGTTCGGCGCCACCGGCCCCTCACCGGCCGGTCGGCAACGGCCGCGGAGAATACACCGCGGCCAGATCACTTGTCTAAAACGGCCGCATCATTTACTCGGAACACTGCCCGGCGCCCCGCGACAAGCTCAGGTCGCCGCTGAGGGTGGCCTCTGCGGCCTGCTGCCGTGCAGGGGCCGGGTTTGCGGGGTCGGCGGTGCGAGAGGTGAGGACCCTCCGAGGGCATGGTAGCTTTCCCGTGACTTGCCCGGCCCTGGTTCACCTCCGGGCATATGCGGATTCCCGTCGTGACCTCGACCACCGTTCCCAAACCTTTGGTCCGGGCTCTGGCCGACCGATACCGCGTCGAGCGCGAGCTCGGCCGCGGCGGCATGGCGGCGGTCTATCTCGCTGACGACCTCAAGCACGGGCGCAAGGTGGCGATCAAGGTCCTGCGCCCGGACCTGGCGGCCGCGATCGGTCACGAGCGGTTTCTTCGAGAAATCGAGATCGCGGCGCGCCTCGCGCACCCACACATCCTGCCGCTGTACGACTCGGGAGCGGCGGGCGGATCCCTTTACTACGTCACCCCGTACATCCCCGGCGGCTCGCTGCGGGCACGACTCGAGCGGGAGAAGCAGCTTCCGCTCGAAGATGCCCTGCGCATCGCACGGGAGATCGCGAGCGCGCTCGGCCACGCGCATCGTCAGGGCCTGGTGCATCGCGACATCAAGCCCGAGAACGTGTTGCTTTCCGAGGGCATCGCTCTGGTCGCGGATTTCGGCGTCGCCCGCGCCGTGAGCGAGGCGGGGACGCGCCGGCTGACCACCGCGAGCACCTCCGTTGGGACACCCTGCTACATGGCGCCCGAGCAGGCGATGGGCAACGCCGACGTAGACGGGCGTGCCGATCTCTACGCGCTGGGCTGCTTGTTGTACGAGATGCTGGCCGGGCAGCCACCCTTTACCGGCCCCGAAGAGAGCCTCGCGTACCAGCATCTCTCGGTCGCACCGCGCCCGGTGACTGAGCTGAGGCCCACGGTGCCCAAGGGTGTGGCCGCGACGATCACGAAAGCGCTCGCCAAGCTCCCGTCCGACCGCCATGCCACGGCGGCCCGTTTCGCCGAGGCGCTTGCTTCGGCCGTGACCGAAGGCGTGACCTCGGCACCGGAGCCCGAGCGGGCAGGAGCCGCGATCCCCAACAACCTGCCCAAGCCGCGGACGCGCTTCATCGGGCGCGAGCGGGAACTGGCCGAGTGCGCTCGGCTGATGGGCGAAAGCCGCGTGCTGACGATCACCGGGATCGGCGGCTGCGGGAAAACTCGGCTGGCGCTGAGGCTCTCCGAGACGCTGCTCGACGCGTTTCCGGATGGGGTGTGGTATGCGGACCAGGCACCCATCAAAGAAGCCGATCGAGTGCCGCTGACGCTGGCCACGGCACTAGGAGTGCGGCAGGAGCCGCAGAAATCGCTGCTTGAGACGCTCACCGAACGGCTACGCGATCAGCACGCGCTGATCGTGCTCGACAACTGCGAACATGTGCTCTCGGCCGCGGCGGAACTGACCGACGCGATGGTCGCGGTGAGCACGGATCTGAAGGTGATCGTGACGAGTCGCGAGGGGCTCGGGATCGACGGCGAACGCCTGTTGGCGTTGCGCTCGTTGTCGGTGCCCGCGGCATCCACGGGGACGGATCTCAAGGCGGTCGAAGCCTCGGAGGCGGGCCGGCTGTTCGTGGACAGGGGGCAAGGGGTCGACGCCCGCTTTGCCCTCACCGAGAAGACGGCGCCTGCGGTGGCCGAGATCTGCCGCCGGCTCGACGGCATCCCGCTCGCGCTCGAGCTGGCGGCTGCTCGAATCAAGGTACTCAAGGTGGAGGAGATCGCAGCACGGCTCGTCGATCGTTTCCGGCTGCTGACCGGCGGCAGCCGGACGGCACTCCCGCGGCATCAGACGCTACGTTCGACGATCCAGTGGAGCTACGACCAGCTCACCGAACCCGAGCGGCGATTGTTCCGGCTGCTGTCGGTGTTTGCTGGGGGCTGGACGCTCGAAGCCGCGACGCGCGTCGGTGATGCCGACGACGAGTTCGAGGTGCTCGATCTCATGACTCGGCTGGTGGACAAGTCGCTGGTGGCCATGGAGAGCGAGTCGGAGGGATCGTCGCGGTACGCGATGCTCGAGACCATGCGCCAGTACGCGCAAGAGCGGCTGAACGAGAGCGGCGAAGGACATTCCGCTCGCGAGCGGCACCTGCAGTTCTATCTCGCGCTGGCCGAGCAAGCAGAACCCAACCTCCGTGGTCCCGAGCAGGCTTCATGGCTCACCCGCCTGCTGCAGGAACAGGAGAACCTGCTGGCTGCGCATGCGTGGTGCGAGCGAGCTCAGTTTTCCCGGGAGGGCCTTCGACTGGTCGGAGCCCTGAGACGCTATTGGATCTTCCTCGGGCTTCACGACCTCGGTCGCCGCGTGACTACAGAGGCATTAGCGCGTCCCGGGGCGAGCGACGGTTCCGCTGCGCGGGCCAAGGCGCTCTGCGCGGCGAGTCACGTCGCCTTCTTCATGGGCAGTTATCAAGAAGGGCGCGATCGCGCCGAGGAGAGTCTCTCGATCGCCCGCCACCTGGGAGGCGAGGAGGCTGCGTGTGATGCCCTCGGGGCACTCGGGGTCTCTTGTTACGGGCTTGGTGAGGCGGAAACGGCGAAGTCTCACCTGAACGAGCTGATCGTTCGTGCGCGAGCACTCGGTGATCGGAGTCGGCTTTCCGTTGGCCTCAACGACCTGGCCGAGGTACTCCGAGCCGAGGGAGACCTGGACGGTGCCGCACCGCTCTACGAGGAGTTTCTCGCCATCACTCGCGACATGGGGAATCGCGACAACACGGTGATCGGGCTCCAGAACCTCGCGATGGTGGCGATTTCACGCGGCGCGATGGATCGTGCAGGGAAGCTGTTGATCGAGGCCATCTCGATGGTGAATCCGCGGTCGGTCCAAACCATCGGAGATCTCACGGATTGCGTCTCGACCTGGTGCGCCGCCCAAGGCAAATGGATCATGGCTGCCCGTCTTCACGGTGCGGCGGAAGCCCAGCTCCTGAAGACCGGGTCGCGTCGCGAACCTGCAGACGAGGACATCGTGGCCCCGTTCATGGAGCGCACCCGTCAGGCGCTGGGCGAGGCGGCGTTCGACGACGCCGCGGCAGAGGGCCGGGCCATGGGCGCGGAGCTCGCCCTGGCCCAGGCGCGCGCCCACTTGGAGTAAGTTCCCGAATCCTGGCTCGGAGGCCCGAACGCCCAAGTCGGCGGCCCAGCCATCTCCCCGCTCGTTGGTATAGAGCCGACAGTGGCAGCTCAGCTCCTGGTTGAGCTGGGTACGGGCCCGATCCAGCCGGATCTTGACCGTGCCCAGCGACAGGGACAGCCGCCGTGCGATCTCCTGGTTGGAGAGCTGTTCCCACTCGCTCAGCAGGTAGACCTCGTAATACGGGCGGGGGAGCTTGCGGACGAAGTCGAGGTAGCAGGCGATCATCTCGTCCCGCAGCGCCGCTTCTTCGGGCGTGGGCGTGCGGGTGTCGGGAAGGCGCGATGTCTCGTCCCCTTCGACTCCCCGCGACAGGTCCACGCCTCCCGCGGAACGCGACATGCGGGAGGCGCGCTTCCTCAAGACAGTCGCGCACGGTGTTGAGGGTGATGGTGTAGATCCAGGGCGTCAGCTTCGATGCTTCCGTGAGCTTCCCCAGCGAACGATGGACCTTGAGGAACACCGCCCGGGCCACGTCGTCGGCCTCGTCGCGGCCGATCAGCTTGGCGGCATAGTCCAGGACCCTCTGGCGGTAGGCCCGGTAGATTCGATCGAACTCGAGCTCGAGCTCGGACTCCTCGCCCATGGGTACTCCTCAGGCGGCCCCGAGCGCCTCCATCTGGCCGGCCACCCGGTCCAGCTCCTCCGCGCTCAGCACCTCGCGGGCCATCGGGAACAGGATGTCCTCCTCCTTGCCGAAGTGCAGGTCCAGCAGCCGGATGATCTGCTCGGCGGTGTCCCGCAGCGCATCGGCCCCGGCGCCGCGTGCCGTCATCTGCCGCAGCGCCGCACCCTGCGCCACGATCGCCGGATGCTCGATCTCGTTCAGCTCGCGCAGGGTCTCGCGGAATCGCGCCGCCTCGGCGTGGATCCGGCGATGCTCCTCCCGCATCACGGCGGTCGGTCCGCCGGCGTGCCCGAGAGCCTTTTCGACCGCCGGAAACAGCGCCTCGTCCTCGCGGCGGGCATGCTCGAGCAGCCGGGTCGCCATCATGCGACCCACCGACTCGAGCACCGGCAGCGTCTCGGCCACCGCCGCCTCGCCGCGCTCGGCCAGCACGCGGGTTGCCCGGCGCAGGCCCTCGACCTCCGCCATGATCGCCCGATGCTCGTCCAGCAGTCGTCGGATCGGGTCACGCATGGGTCGGCTCCCGGCGCTCGGCCTCGCCCACCGCGCCCCGACCCTTGGCTGCGAGCTGCGGCAGCACGATGGTGCGCAAGCCCTCGCCGCGCCGCAGCAGGTCGAACGCGTCGTTGATGTCCTCGAGCGCCATGCGCGACGTCACCATGGGTTCCAGGGCGATCTTCCCGCGGCGGACCAGCTCGATCAGGCGCGGATACTCGAAGGTCGGGCAGCCCAAGCTTCCCACCACCTCGATCTCGTAGTACATGAGCTTCGACAGCGCGAGCGGCACCTCTTCGGTGCAGTAGCCGACCACGCACAGCCGCCCGCCGCGCCGCACCGAATCGAACGCCGCGCGCACCGTGGCCGGCTTGCCGATGCATTCGAAGGCCACGTCCACGCCACCCCCGGTGAGCTGCTTGATCGCCTTGTCCACCCGTCCGGCGCTGGGCGGATGGATCGCCGCGATCGCCCCCAGGCGCCCAGCGATCTCGAGCTTCTGCTCGCTGACGTCGACGGCGATCGCCTGGGCGCCCAGGGCGATCGCGCACTGCAACACGTTCATCCCCAAGCCGCCGCAGCCGAACACCGCCACGGTGTCGCCGGCGGTCACCCGGCCGCGGTTCTTGACGGCGTGGAACGGCGTCGAGATCGCGTCGGCGATGATCGAGCCCTCCTCGAGCGGCACCTCGTCGGGGAGCGGGATGCAGTCCTTGGCCGGCGCCACCACGTACTCGGCGTAGGCGCCGGGCATGTTGTTGCCGAACATGCGGAGGTGGTCGCAGATGTTCTCGCGGCCACGCCGGCAGTTCTCGCAGGCCCCGCACGGCACCACCGCCGGCAGCAGCACGCGCTCGCCGATCCGCCGCATCCCGCTCGCGCCTTCTCCCAGCTCGACGACCAGGCCGGCCGCCTCGTGGCCGAGGACGAGCGGCGGCGGCATGAACGTCTTGACCCCGTGATCGATGTAGTGCAGGTCGGTGTGGCACACGCCGCACGCCGCCACCTGCACCAGGACCTCCCCCGGTCCGGGACGCGGGCGCGGGATCTCTTCCAGCGCCAGCGGCCGGTTGGGCTCGTGGAACACCGCTGCCTTCATGTCGACCTCCGCAATGTGGCGACCGTGGCTCCCGATCCCTGTGCCGCCTCCTCCATCGAGCGGCGCTTGTCGTAGCGGCGCCGCCCCAGCAGCGCCGCCCCCAACGCGCCCGCGTACTCGCCGTCGAGGGACACGTTCACCGGCATGCCCAGCCGCTCCTCCAGCACTCGGACCATCGCCGGGTTGTGCACCATGCCCCCGGTGAGCGTCGCCTCGGGCTCGAGCCCCGCCTGCCGAACCAAGGTCAGGATCCGATCGCAGATCGAATGGTGGGCCCCGAGCAGGATGTCCTCGGTGCGGAAGTCCTGGCTCACCAGGTTGATGACCTCGGACTCGGCGAGCACCGCGCACACGCTGCTGATCGGCTTGGGATCGTGCGAGGCGAGCGCCAGCGGCCCCAGCTCTTCGAGCGAGACCTCCATCGCCCCGGCCACCCGCTCGAGGAATCGCCCGGCGCCGGCGGCGCACTTGTCGTTGACCTTGAAGCGGGCCACCCGCCCTTCGGGAGACACCGCGATCACCCGCGTGTTCTGGGCCCCCACGTCCAGCACCGTCCGCGTGAAGGGGAACAGCGCCCGCGCCCCGACGCTGTGGCAGGTCATCTCCGTCACCTGGAGATCCCGAAACGGCACCTGCGAACGCCCGTAGCCGGTGCTCGCCAGGTAGTCGACCTCGTCCCGGGCGACCTCCGCCTGCTCGAGCGCCAGGCCCAATGCCTGCCCGGCCGCCTGGGTGAAGAAGGCGCCGCTCGGGTAGGCGCCGCGCCCCCGCACCGCGCCGCGGCCGTCCATCACCACGGCGTGCGTGGTGCGCGCGCCGACGTCAAGACCTACGATCCAGGGCCGCATGGGCTCCTCCCGCTGCGCCGACCGCATGGCAGCGGTCGAGCGCGAACAGCGCCGCGCCGATGGCGCCCATATATTGGGACTCGGCGTTCACGTTGAGCTTCTGCCCGAGCCTCTCCTCGAGGGCGCTCACGATGCCGGCGTTCCGCGACACCCCGCCGGTGAAGGTGATCTCGGGCTCCATCCCGACGCGCCGCATCAGCGCCACGCTGCGCGAGGCGATCGCCAGGTGGACGCCGCGCAGGATGTCGGCCGGGGCGCGGCCCCGGGCCAGGTGGGCGAGGATCTCGGACTCGACGAACACCGTGCAGACGTTGGTGATCTTGAGAATCTGCCGGTACTGCAGCGACAGCGGCCCGATGTCGTCGAGCGGGAGCGCCATGGTGCTGGCCGCCGCCTCGAGGAAGCGCCCGGTGCCGGCCGCGCACTTGTCGTTCATGCAGAAGTCCTCGACCTCGCCGCCCGGCGCGATCCGGATCGCCTTGGTGTCCTGACCGCCGATGTCGACGATCACCCGCGTGTTCGGGAACAGGAAGGCGGCCCCGCGGGCATGGCAGCTGATCTCGGTGACCTGGGCATGGCCGAACGTCACCTTGTAGCGCCCGTAGCCGGTGCCGATCACCTGCAGCACGTCGTGCTCCTCGATGCCGGCCTGCTTCACCGCCTCGCCGAACACGCGCTCGGCGGCCTTGATCACGTTGGCGCCGGTCTTGATCAGGCTGCGCCCGATGATCCGCCGGTTGTCGTCCATCAGGATCGCCTTGGTGGCGGTCGAGCCCACGTCCACGCCGGCGGCGATCATGACGCCACCTCGGCGTGGGTCAGCTTGCGGTGCGCCATCCCTTCGAAGAAGGCGTCGATCCGGTTCCTGAGCTGGGCCGCCGAGAAGTAGCGCGGGTCGGCGAGATCGGACTCGATGAACAGGGTCGGGATGCCGAGCTGCTTCGAGAACACCTCGCGCGTGTCGGCCTGCCCCACCGAGAACGAGCGGCAGCTCTTGACCGAGTGGATGACCAGGCCGTCCGCCCGGTACTCGCGGCAGTAGCGCTCGAGCAGGTCGCGGCGCAGCCCGAGGTGCCAGTTCGTGTAGCAGTTCACGCAGTACTCCGCCATGCTCTCGAGCGGACGCGCCGGGTCGTGGCGCACCCCCTGGTCGTAGAGCCCGCCGACCTTGGAGTAGGTCGAGGCCACCGCCACCACGCCCCAGGCCTTGAACATTTCCCAGAAGGCCCGGAAGTGCGGCCACGGCGGCGGGCCTTCGATCACCACCCGGAAGCGCTCGTCCGCCACCGGTCCCAGCCCGAGGTCGATGCGTTCCTCGATCTCGCGCCATGCCGACTCGTAGTAGTGGAGACACTCGGGGGTGCCGCGCAGCACGTAGAGCGGCGCCATGAAGAACACCGCCTCGAAGTAGGCGTCGAACGGCGACGGGATGCGTCGCGCCGATTCCAGGATCTTCACCCAGTAGTCCTCGGCGCGGGCGCTGCGCGTCAGGTCCTCGCGCAGCCGATCCATGTCGAAGCGCCGGCCGGTGATGCGCTCGCACAGCGCGATCAGCTCGCGCATCTGCCCGACCACGTACGCCAGGTCCTCGGGGTGGATCGAGTCGTCGCGGCGGTAGGGCACGTCGAGCACGAACAGCGGGGCGCCGTAGAACTCGGCCAGCGCCTCGAACCACTTCACGTAGGTGCGGCAGCCGCTGTAGTTGCAGACCAGGAGCGACGGCGGCGGCAGGTTGCCCATCGGGGACTTGTTCCCGGAGTGCAGCAGGCCGATGTCGTTCTTCACGTAGCCGCACACGTCCGGCGAGTAGCCCAGCTCCTCGGCCTTGAGGATGAAGTCGCCGGCCACCTTCTTGATGCCGCACTGCAGCGCGTTGACCTCCGGGTACACCAGATGGAACCCGAACTGCGACAGCAGCTCGGCGATGTTGCCGCTGATGAACAGGTAGGCCACCGGCTCGCCGCGGGCCGGCGCCTCGCCGAGGCGCTGGAACCACTGGGCGAGCAGGTCCTTCTGCAGGTCGCGGCCCGTGCCCTGGTATCGGTATGCGTCCGCCATCGGACTCCTCCGCGGTCAGGAGAACAGCAGGATCGACTCGACGAACGTCTCGATCTGGGTCCGCACGTTCTCGAACGTGCTCATCTTCTCCTCGAACTCGAAGGCCAGGTACGGAATGCCCTCGGCTTCGAGTGCGCGCTTGAGCAGCGCGTAGTCGTAGAGCGCCGGCTCGCAGAACTTGGGGCTGCAGAACACCACGCCCTCGGCCTTCGACTCGCGCACCTTGCGCACCAGCGCCGGGCCGCGGGTCGCAGGTGCGGCGTGGTGAACCGCCGATGGCACGCAGCGCTCGAGCAGATGCCGCGACAAGCCCTCGAGCGGATCGCCGTCGAGCGGCAGGGGTGCGGCGTGCCAGCGCTGGCCCAACAGCAGGTCGTCGTTCACCACGTAGCAGCCGGCCTCCTCGATGGTCTGGAGCAGCTCGAGCGACGGTTGCTCGCAGAACGTGCCCTCGACCACGACCCGCACCCGGTCCTGGAGCCGCGCGTCGGAGTCGCGCCATTCCCCGAGCGCCCGCTCCAGCATCGGCAGATGGCGCTCGCGCGGCATCATGCCGCCGGCGCGGACCAGCGCGTAGGCGTCGGCGAGCGGCACCTTCCACGGCTCCTCGATGCGCAGCGCGTAGAGCTGGTCGACCAGGGCGCGTTGCCGGTTGAGCAGGTCGAAGGCGCGGCGGTAGTCGTCGGCGGTCGGTTTGACCCCGGAGATCTCGCTGAGCCCGCGCTCGAGCCGCCCGAGCTCGTGCACGAGGTAGGTCGCCGAGTGCGCCGACTCGAGGTTCTCGGGGAAGTGGACGTAGTCGGCGATCCGCTCGGGGAAGTTCCGTCGCCAGAGTCCCGACAGGTTGCGCGACACGTCGCAGATCGAGGGGAACCACATGCCGTCGAGCAGGTCGAGCCTGCGGATCAGCCCGAGCTCGAAGGTGCTGCGCGAGATCGAGCACACGAACGACTGCATGCGGCTGTCGGCGTGGTCGATCTCCACCATCTGCCCGGCCCCGTAGAGGTGGACGGGCACGAAGCCGGCGGCCAGGGCGACCTCTTCGGGCGTGTAGACCGGGAAGCAGCCGATCAGGTGCCGCGGCGGCTGTTCCTCGCGCAACGCCCGGAGCCGCGCGAAGTCGGGGTCGACGAACCACTCGCGACATTCTTCGATCAAGGCTTCGAGTGACATGCGACCTCCTTCTGGATTGCGTCACGCGGCGCAGCGGCTAGCGGGGCCGAAGGGCTTTGCGGCACGCTCGGCTCCCGCGTCGTGCTCCGCCTCGCTGCATCCAGTCGCGTCTCCGCCATCCCTGGCTTCGACGCTCCTCGGACGCACCGCGAAGCCCTTCGGCCCCGCCACCCGCTCGCACGTCCGTGCGATGCCATTCAGGCGCTCTCCGCGGCCAGCGCCTGGCCGCCGTCGACGCGCAGCACGGTGCCGGTCACGTGTCGTGACTCGTCGCGGCACAGGAAGTCCACCGCCTCGGCCACGTCCTCGGGCTCGCCGAGTCGACCGAGCAGGGTCTCGGCCTGCGCCCGCTCGCGCACCGCGGCCGGCAGCCCGTCCGTCATCCGGGTGCGAATCATCCCCGGCGCCACCACGTTCACCGTGATCCCGCTCGTCCCCAGCTCCAGGGCCAGCGAGCGCGCGTAGCCGATCAGCCCGGCCTTGCTGGCGGCGTAGTTCGCCTGGCCGAACTTGCCGCGCAGCCCGTTGATCGAGGAGACGAACACCACCCGGCCCGCCCCCTGGGTGCGCAGCCGAGGCACGGCGGCCCGCACGTAGTTGAAGGCACCCTTCAAGTTCACCGCGATGACGTCGTCCCACTCGGCCTCGCTCATCTTCCAGCTCACCCGGTCGCGCGTGATCCCGGCGTTCAGCACCAGGTAGTCGAGCCGGCCGAAACGCTCGACCAAGTCCTCCACCACCGCCTCGGCGCGAGCGTGGTCGCGCACGTCGGCGGCGTAGTAGGCGGGCGCGGTTCCGTACGGGGCGCACGCCTCACGCACCCTCGCCTCGCCGTAGGGGTCGCAATCCACGACCGCCGGGGTCACCCCGCGGAGCGCCCACACCCGCGCGATCTCGAGGCCGATGCCGCGCGCGCCGCCGGTCACGAGCCCCACCCGTCGCGTCGCCGTGTGCTCGGTCATCGCGTCACTCCCGTGCCGCCACCGGCGCCGCCAGAGCCGCGCCGCACTGCCCGCAGTACTCGAATCGGTCGGGAAGCCCGCGCGTGCCGCACGAGGGACAGTGGCGGACGAACGCCCCCCACGGCGTTTCCGGAGAACGGTCCCGAGCCGCGCGCTCACGCAGATCGCGATAGCGGGGCTTGCGCTTCTCGACGAACGCGTTCATGCCCTCGAGCGGCTCGGCGCAGGCGTAGTGGAGCGCCAGCCACTCGCGGGCGTGGCCGATCGTCGAGTGCCACACGAAGTTCTTGAGGAAGTTGGCCTGCTCCTTGGTGTAGCGCGTGCACTCGGCGAAGGATTCCAGGAGTGCTCCCGCCAGCTCGTCGACGTCGCGGTCGAGCCGCTCGAGCGAGAGGCCGTAGCCGTCCTTGCCCTCGAGCGCCATGCGGATCTGCTCGTCGCTCGCCCCTTCGAAGAAGGCGCCGTGGCGCGTCACCGACGGCGAGACCCGGTTCACCAGCCCCCAGGCCAGGGCCTGGCGCGCCGGCACCGGGCGATTCAGCATCAGCATCTCGCGTGCCCGCTTGTCACCGACGTTGAGCGACAGCCACTGGGTGGCGCCGCCGCACGCCACGCTGCCGACGTGGGTGCCGACCTGGCGCAGCACCGCGTGCTCGGCCATCACCGACAGATCGCAGGCCAGCTGCGACTCGTTGCCGCCCCCCACCGCCATGCCGTTGATGCGGGCGATGGTCGGCTTGCCGGACTCGACGATCGCCTCGAGGTAGGCCCGGAACTGGCTCATGTACTTCCAGTAGTCGCGCGGCCGCTGCACGTACTCCTCGGCGTACTCCTTGACGTCGCCGCCGGTGCAGAAGGCCCGGTCGCCCGCCCCGGTGAACACGATCACCCCGACCGCGTCGTCGAAGGCCGCGTCCCGCAGCGCGGCCGTCAGCTCCTCGAGCGCGCGCGTCGAATAGGCGTTGTAGCGCTGCGGGCGGTTCAGCGTGATGCGCGCGACCGCGTCGCGCTTTTCGTAGAGCACCTCGGTGAGACCGAGGGCTCCGGCCGGTCGTGAACCGTAGTGGCGCATGGCTAGTCTCCTTGGGCTTGCCGGCGGGGGCGCCCCGACGGGCGGGCCCCGCGGATCTTCAGTTTCGGAGCGGGGCGGCGCCGCAGCGACTGGACGAACATCTCGGCGAACGCCCGGCCGATCTCGCGGGCGCTTTCGCCGCCGTCGGCGCGGTACCAGCGGGCCATCCAGTTGATGGCGCCCAGGATCGCGAACGAAGCGAGCTTGGGATCCACCCGACGGAAGGCACCGGAGTTCACACCTTGCTCGAGGATGTCGCGCAGGATGCGCTCGTAGCGGTCGCGCCGGCTCACCACGCGTTCGCGCCGCGGCCCGGTCAGCGCCGTCACCTCGAGCGCCAGCGCGGTGCCGCGGAACTCGTGCACCATGATACCGACGTGCTGCTCGATCAGCTCGCCCAGGGCGGTCGCCGGATCCCGGTGGCGACGGCGCACCTCGCGCGCCACCGCCAGCAGATGGTCCAGCGCCCGCTCGTGGCACCAGAACAGGATGTCTTCCTTGTCGCGGAAGTAGTAGTACAGGCTGCCCTTGGTGAGATGCAGGGCGCGGCCGATGTCCTGGGTCGAGGTGCCGGCGTAGCCCTTGGTGCGAAAGGCCGCCACCGCGGTGTCGAGGATCTGGTCGCGCCGGGCCTGGTACTTGGGTCCGGTCGGCTCTACGCGCTCCGGGCGGGCCGCTGGCATGGCGGATCGCCTCCTCCTCTGGGTTGGAAAACCGCTTGACCGCGTTTGAACGGTCGTTCAATATTTGACCGCTCGTTCAATCGGCTGTCAAGGTCGAATTCTTGAGCCCCATGGAAACCGCCTGGATCGTCGCCGCGAAGCGCACGCCGTTCACCCGGGCCGGCAAGGGCGCCCTGGCCGCCGCCCGGCCCGACGATTGGCTGGCGGCGCTCTTCCGCCACCTGCTCGAAACGCTGCCCCGCGGAGCCCAGGACCGGCTCGACGAGGTGGTCGTAGGCTGCGCCTACCCGGAGGCCGAGCAGGGGCGCAACGCCGCGCGACTGGTGGCACTGAACGCGGGAGTGCCGGATCGGGTCCCGGCCATGACGCTCACCCGGATGTGCGCGAGCAGCCTCGAGGCCACCGCGGTGGCGTGCGCCAAGATCCGCCTCGGCGAGGCGCGGCTCGTCCTGGTGGGCGGCATGGAGAGCATGACCCGCCTGCCCACCGGGGGGATCAAACCCTCGCCCAATCCGGCGCTCATGGAGCGTAGGCCCGAGGCCTACATGGCGATGGGCCTCACCGCGGAACGCGTCGCGGCGCGCTACCGGATCTCGCGCGCCGATCAGGACGCCTGGGCGCTGCGGAGCCACAGTCGCGCCGCCGCGGCTCGCACCGCCGGCCGGTTCGCCGACGAGATCCTGGCGGTCGAAGTGCCCGGAGAGAACGGCGTCACGCGAGTGACCCAAGACGACGCGCTCCGTCCCGACACCAGCTTGGAGAAGCTGGCCGCGCTGAAACCGGCGTTTCAGGAGGACGGCTCGGTCACCGCCGGCAACGCCTGCCCGACCAGCGATGGGGCCGCGGCGCTGGTGGTAGCCTCCGGGACCGTGGTGCGCGAACTCGAGCTTAAGCCGCTGGGCCGGTTCGTCTCGTACGCGGTGGGTGGTGTAGATCCGGCGCTGATGGGTGTCGGCCCGGTGGTCGCGGTGCCGGTGGCGCTGGCGCGCGCCGGGCTCGAGCCGGAGCGGATCGACCGGATCGAGCTGAACGAGGCGTTCGCCTCACAGGTGCTGGCCGTGATGCGCGAGCTGAAGCTGCCCGAAGCGCGCACCAACCTGCAGGGCGGGGCGCTCGCCTTGGGCCACCCGTTGGGTGCCACTGGGGCACGGCTGGTGGGCACCCTGCTGCGCCAGCTCGAGCGCGAGCGGCTGCGCTACGGTCTCGCCACGCTGTGCGTGGGCGGCGGCATGGGAGCCGCCATGGTGCTCGAGAACGCCGAGGTCGGAGCGTAGGAGGCGCAGGCCGCCACCACGCGCGCCGCGGATCGACGGGAGGCAAGTCATGGCCATGATCGACGTGTCATCGTCCCAGAAGGTGGCGCGGGTGGTGCTCGATCGGCCGCCGCTCAACGTGATCGATCTCGAAGCCGCGCACGAGCTGGCCGCGGCACTCGAGTCGCTGCGCGGCGGCGACGGGCTCTCGGCGGTGCTGCTCAGCGCGCGGGGCAAGGCGTTCTGTGCCGGCGTCGACGTACGGGACCACCTCCCCGATCGCGGTGCCGCGATGCTGCACGAGTTCCACCGTGTCTGCGGCCTGCTGCTCGCGATCGAGGTCCCGGTGGTGGCCGCGGTGCAGGGGCCGGCGCTGGGAGGAGGCTGCGAGCTGACGCTGATGTGCGACCTGGTGGTGGCGTCATCTCGAGCCACCTTCGGCCAGCCCGAGATCAAGCTCGGCGTGTTCCCGCCGCTCGCCGCGGCCGCCCTGCCGCAGCTCGTCCCGCCCCGCGTGGCGAACGAGATGCTCTTCACCGGTCGCATCCTCGGCGCCGAAGAAGCCTTGCGCGTCGGGCTCGTCAATCGGGTGGCGCCGGAGGATGAGTTTCCGTCAGCGGTTGATGCATTGCTCGATGAGCTGACTGCCTTGAGCCCGGCATCGCTCCGGCTCACCAAGCAGGCGATGCGGCTCCGCCGCTGGCGGCCCGAGCCCGAGGAGATCGAGGAGGCCGAGCGGTTCTACGTCGAGCAGCTCATGAATACGCCCGACGCGGTGGAGGGGTTGAAGGCGTTCTTGGAGAAGCGAGCGCCGGTGTGGGGAGGGCGGTAAGGCCCATCTGACCCCGAGCCCGCATGAATATTGGCTACGGGCGCGCGAGCGTGACCCCGGGCAGAATCGGACGGTCTCGAAAGTCTTTGAGCCACTATCACCCAGTCTGAGTCGAGAGCGCCGGGAACACGTTCCGCCGCAGGAAGATCCAAACGTCCCATCGGATTGGCGTCCGGTCGGCGTTCCTGTTTCTGACTGGTCTGGAGTGGACGGGCCTGAGACCTCGGCGAAAGCTGGATGCCAGGTGGGCCTGCCAGCCACGGCGGGCCCCCGGCGGCGAGCAGGAATCGCACCGAAATCTTCGGATCGCGACACGCCGAAGCGATGGTCGCCTACCTGACCGGCCCCCGCGCGTCTCCATCACTTCGGTGGACGGTCCCGGACAACCGAGGTCGTCCCCTTTCCGTTCACAGCCGCAAGTGGTGTCGCTGCGCTGCTCCCCTCTCAACGATGATCGGGACCGCGGCGGCGAAGGTGTCGTTCAAGAAGTTAGCCCGCAGCGAGCCGAAGCCTATGTCCGCTCGTTCGAGCCGCGTGCGACCTATTTACTTCTTGACGAGAACCCCGAGCACGTCGTCCTCGCGGAGGATGGTGTACTCGGTCCCATCGATCGTCACCTCGGCACCGCTGTACTTGCCGATGAGGATGCGGTCTCCCTTTTTGACCTCCATGGCGATTCGCTTGCCGTCCTCGGTCTTGCGACCCGGACCGACGGCGACCACCTCACCCTCCTGCGGTTTCTCCTTCGCGGTGTCCGGGATGAGGATCCCGCCGCGCTTCATCTCCTGCTCCTCGATGCGGCGGACCAGAATCCGATCGGCAAGAGGCTTGGCGTTCATGCTTCCTCCTCGGGCGCCTGTGCCACGGCGCCGTCTACATGGAATGAGATTCCGCATTCGTCCGCGCGATCCCCCGGGAAACCACGGGGGCGCTTGGACGGCGGGACAGAGTACGCGTGGAGCTGGGGTAGACTGCCGGTCGCCGGTGCCCTCTGAGCCCCCTTGGTCACGAATACTCGGTCACCAGGTGTAAGGCGTGCGGTCCCGTCGCCTTTGACCTGCCGATGCTGCGCGCCACGCTGCGGCCACAGGACTTCATCAGCTCCAGGTGGTGGAGCCGCACCCACGACTTGATCTCGAGCTTGCGGCGATCGGCCTCGAGCCGGGGGCCGTAGAGACCCGAGCCCGTCTCCCGCGGCCCGAAGCGTGAGCGCACAAAGTACAGTCGCCCCTCGATGTAGCGACCGAGCCTTGGGGCCACGTGAACGCGGCGTGCACGGATCTCGAGTTGCATCCGAACCTCCGGGCGGTTCCCACCCTGGGGAGCCGGAGCGATCCTCCACTCTGGCTCCCCCTCCGCGAGTGGGCAGGACTAGAAGTTGACGAAGTAGTCGTTGTCAGCTGCGATGGCGCGAAGCACGGAAATCGGCTCCGACACGTTATCCGACAACTTGGCGACTCGGACCTCATTCTTAGACGAGAACGTGAGGAGCGGAGAGTGGCCAGGAGCGAGCGTCTCCGGAGAGATCCTCACGAGGTCCCCAGTCTGAACCATGAGGTAGCAACCGGGATCCTGGACGTTGTTCCACTGCGTCTCCGTGAGACGCGAACTTACGGACTGAGCTGAGGTGTTGTGTCCCTTCGTAATCATTTGAAGCCTCCTTCCCCCTTCCGGGGGAGTGCGCGAGCGGGTTGCGCCCACTGATGTCTCTGGTCTTGTGGCCGTTGTTGCGCCGGGAACTTCCCTGCGTCACCCGAGAGAATCGGCGATCTGGCATCATAGAAAAAATAGATAGTTCAACAGTGATCATTCGGTAAAACCGATGTATTCTCGAAGTCATGGAACGGCTCAACTGCCATCCCCTGTTGTGCTTCTGGATGGCGGCCCGCCAGGGAACCATTGCGCGAGCCTGCGAGCAGCTCCTCCTGGCCCAGTCCACGCTCAGCACGCAGATCGCTGGCCTTGAGGATGCGCTGGGAGAACAGTTGTGCGAACGCGCGGGGCGGAAGCTTCGCCCTACCGAGATGGGCCGAATCGTGTTCCGCTACGCCGATGAGATCTCCTCCTCGGGGGGTGAGCCCGTGGAGAGCATGAAGGGGCGGCCCACCCGGCGCCGTTGCGTCTCGTGGTGGGGGTGAAGTCTTTGGCCAAGAGGGGAGCGGCGCCTTCGCGGTCCCTTCCGCCATCGAGACCAACGTGTGCCGCCAGTACGGCGTAGCGATCGTCGGCCGTCTGGAAGAGGTGCGCGAGCGGTTCTATGCCATCTCCGTCGAGCGCCGACTCAAACATCCGGCGATCATTGCCATCACCGGAGCGCACGGAGTGAAGTGTTCAGTGAGCCGCAGCAAGGTCGAAAGGGGGACTGCCATCGAACCGGGGCAGGGGCAAGTAGAGACACCGCCGAAATCTCTAGCCTCTGCTACGATCCTCCCGTTTTCGAAACCTTCGACGATTCGCTCTTTTCTCGGGGGGATAGCACGATCGCTCGTCAGGAACGCATCGGCGACTGGCGGCGCGCGGAAGCGTTGTATCAGCAGCTCAAGTCTCTCCGTCGCAATGCCGCGCAGTGGTTGGTCGCAGAACCCGGCCCGCAAGCGCAAGAGTGCCGACGTTTGACCGACGAACTGTTACGGCTGGGCGAGAAGTATGGCGTGGGTCGCGACGTTGCCCGGGCCACTACCCTCCAAGAATTCTTCGTCGGCATCCTCCAAGCCATCGACAATCTCGATCCGACCAGCCCTGCCCCATGAACGATGCTCTTGGCGTTCATCAACGAGGTCCTTTGCCCACAGTCGGGAGGCTAGCAGTACGTGGTCATGCGGCCGCGAGCACGTTTCGTGAGATCGCCAGCACCTAGGGAGTCCAGCGGAACGATCGACGTGCCTCGGGCAGGTGCCTTGCGGCGCTGAATTGGTCGAGGGCTACTGTGGGGCGGTGGGAGTGACGGCACAGGAGTGATGCGACCTCTAGACGGAGGGCCAGCTTGAGTTCCATTCTCAACGGCATGCGCCTCGACGGAATTTCTGCATATGCTCCGGAACAGGTGTGGAGCAATAGCCGAGTCGCCGCGCGCCTACGACTCGAGCGCAGCCGGTTGCGCGCCGCGGAAGGCCGCCCGCTCAGTCGCGAAGAGGCCAAGCTATTCGAGACCGGTGACCGCTGGGTACGCAGGTTCATCGGTTTCAGCGAGCGGCGCTTCTGCGGCGAGGGCGAGGGCACCATCGACCTCGCGGCCCGCGCGGCCCGCCAGCTCTTCCAGCGCTCCGGCCTGGCGGCTGGCGACGTTGACGCGATCGTGGTCGGCAGCGTCACCCCCTCCTACCTCTACAGTCCGCCGGACGCCGCGCTGCTCCAGCACGAGTTGGGCATTCCGGTCTGGCAAGGGCCGGCTCCGCGCGAAATCGTAGGCGCGGACCTTTCGCTGGCGTGCAGCACCTGGGTCACGTCGCTGATGTTCTGCTATGCGCTGATCCGCTCTGGGCTGGCGCGACGCATCGTGCTGATCGGCGCCGACCGCATGAGCGCCGCGATCAACTGGCGCGACCGTAGCTTCGCCACCGTCCTCGGCGACGCGGGCACCGCCACCTTGTGCACCGCCGTCCCGGACGCAGAAGATTGGTTCTCGCCTTCGCAGTTCTGGAGCTGGCTCGACGGCGGCCAGGCGGAGGTCATTCTAACGCCCGCCGGGGGATCGAAAAGACCCGCTCCATCCCCGCAGGAGATCGATGCCGGGAAGCATCGGCTCGCGATGGATGGCGCCGCGGTTCGCAAGATCCTGGTCCCATTCCTCGGCGGACCCGCCGTCGACGCGGCTCTGGCCAAGGCCGGAGTGAGCCTCGGAGACCTCGACTTCGTCACGCTGCACGAGGCCAACCTCATGCTCAATGAGTCGATCGTGAAGATGTGGCGCGAGCGCGGGTTTCGCGGTCGAGTGCTCAGCGCCGGGGGCCGATTCGGTAACACTACCAGCGCCTCGATCCCGCTGGCCCTGGCACTAAATCCCGAGGAGATGTCGATCGGCAGGAGGTTCGGCCTCTTCGGCTTCGGCGGCGGGCTGTCCGCATGCTTCGCCTTCGGCACCATTCGGCACCCGATCCAGGCCTGGAGCAACGTGGGCTGAGCACCAGCGGCACGGGGTCTCGAGCCCGATCCACACCAAGACAGAGACCCCGGCCCGGGAGGGGCAGGCGGCTCCTCGCGGTCGCGGCTGCCAGGCTGTGCCGGAAGGGCATTAGCCCTAACGGGGGTCACGAGGCCAAGGCCAGTTGGGGACCGGGCTCCGTTGGGGCGAGCTGGTGCGTGCGAGGGCGTCCGACGTTCAGAACGGCTTGCTGATTGTCCACCGCACCAAGTCGGGAAAGATGCGGCGCGTCCCGCTGTCACCAGAGCTGCTGGCTGAGCTCCGGCTGAGACTCGGACGGCTCCTCTCGATCCACGACAGCTCGGGCTTCACCCGCCAGGTGAGGAACCACAGCGGGGTGGAGCGATTCCATCCCCACCAACTCCGTCACACCTTCGCCTGCCGCTGGCTCGAGGAGGGGAGGAACCTCGAGGCCCTGCAGCACGTGTTGGGTCATGCGACCATCGTGATGACCCAGCGGTACGGGCGGCTGAGCGACGAGTACGTGCGTCGCGAAGCCGAGCGTAAGACGGGGGAAGTGGCATCCAATTTGGCATCCAAACGCCGTTGAGCAGGTTGCGCCGACCGCCCCCAACCTGCTAGAAACCCTCGCCTTGGAGAGGTGCGAGAGCGGCTGAATCGGACGGTCTCGAAAGTCTTTGAGCCACTATCACCCAGTCTGAGTCGAGAGCGCCGGGAACACGTTCCGCCGCAGGAAGATCCAAACGTCCCATCGGGCTGGCGTCCGACGCGTAGGTGGCATCCATTTGGCATCCAAGCAGGGCGTCCCAACGGGATTCGAAACAGCGGCTCTCCGCCACACCGATTTGCGCGCTGGAACCCCGGGACGCCGCTCGGACAGCCCCGGTCAAGGCTGGGTTTCCGTCTCGCTCTCGCCTTCCCCGTCGCTCGAATGCCAGAGGTTGCCGGACCATTCGAGCGCCAAACCCACCTGACTGGCGCGATAGCTCCCGGCATCCGAGGAGAGCGGCGCCGTCGAGCCGAGGTCGGCGGCATTGGTCTCGAAGCGAAAGAAGGCGCGCAGCGCAACGTGCGGGTGGTAGGCCGCGTGCGCCCCGACCTCGATCGCATGGAGGAGGTCGTGTCGTCGGTAGTGATACTTGTCGGTTGGCCGGTCCGAGTCGAAGGTGCGCGTCTCGAGGTCGTAGGCGACGTCGCCGGCGAGCCGCCAGGGGCCACTGCGCGCGAGTTCCATGTGGCCACCGAGGTCGAGATCCAGGCCGTGGTAGCTCAGGTCGGGGTCGGGGAGCGGCTCCAGGTCGTTGCCGTCGGTCGCGCGCGCCCGGCTCACCCGGTAGCCTCCACCAAGGCTGGCGGTCGCGTGCCGTGGCAGCCGCACCCGGCTCAGCTCCAGCCCCACTCGGTGCAGGCGCGAGTCGCGCTCGTCGAAGTCTCGGTTGTAGTCGCGTCCCTCGTAGCGGTACGCGACGGCCACCAACA
Organism: Candidatus Eiseniibacteriota bacterium; assembly: GCA_036505355.1. GTDB lineage: Bacteria > Eisenbacteria > RBG-16-71-46 > RBG-16-71-46 > RBG-16-71-46 > WS-8. Next base: position 42,945 of record DASXTP010000077.1, read on the forward strand.
GGCCGGGCGCCAGGCGCTGGATCCAGGCCGTGGAGGCGGTCTGGAGCCGGAACTCCGCGCGGCCGTACGGCGTCGCGCCGGGGACCGAGACCGAGTCGTCGTCCAAGAGCTGACGCAGGTAGTAGCGCGGAACTTGGGAGTACGCGAGCGACAGCCTGCGGTCCCGGGACCAGGACTCGCGCCACAAAGCCCTCAGCGAGCCGAAGTCCGCGTTCGCGTTGTTCTGGTGGTAGTCCCCTTCGCCCCGGAGTTGAGCCAGGTGCCGCCGTCCCGCTCCCTGGTCCGCCTTCCAGCTCAGCGACAGCGCGGGATCGACCACGAGATCGTCGCGCGTCTGGATCGCGTAGCGATCCGGATTGAGGCCGAGCTCGAACTCTCGAATCTGATCCTCCGAGTACTCCAGGATGTTGTCATCGTACAAAGACCCCAGCCCGGCTGTGAAGCTCAGGGTCTGGCCGCTCGATCCCGACGCTCCCGGAGCGATGCCCCCGAGCACGAGCGCCGCGAGCGACAGCGTGAACCAGGTGCGGGTGCGACTCATTCCTGCCTCCCCACGACGGGTTGCGGGATGCGAGCGTGGATCTCGGCCGCTCCCCGGGACGGCGCCAGCAGCTCGACGGCGAGGTCGTGCACCCCGTCGCCAATCGCCAGACGCGTCCGATCCGGTCTCGAGGGCGAGCGAT
>DASXTP010000078.1:0-3253 GCA_036505355.1 Candidatus Eiseniibacteriota bacterium
AACCGTTCCGGATCGAGATCGTGCACCGGCTCGCCGGCCCGCGCGCTCACCTCGTCCAGCATCGAGCGCCGGGGCCAAGGCGGCGCGAAGTCGAGGACCTGCCCCTGGTAGGTGGCCCGCGCCGATCCGACCACGCCCTCAACCGCGCCCGAGACCAGCGATTCGGTCAGCGCCATCATGTCGTCGAGGTCCGCGAACGCCTGGTAGTACTCGAGCATCGTGAACTCGGGGTTGTGGGTGCGATCCATCCCCTCGTTGCGGAAGTCCCGCGAGAACTCGTAGACCCGTTCCAGTCCGCCGACGATCAGGCGCTTGAGGTAGAGCTCGTTCGAGATCCGCAGGTACAGATCCATGTCCAGGCTCTGGTGCCGGGTCACGAAGGGACGCGCGAACGCCCCGCCGTACAGAGGCTGCAGGACGGGTGTCTCGACTTCCAGATAGCCGTGGCGGTCGAGGAACTCCCGACACGAGGTCACCAGTCGCGTGCGACGCCGGAAGACCTCGCGCACCTCGAGGTTCATGAACAGGTCGGCGTAGCGCTGACGAAATCGGGTCTCGGGGTCCTTGAGGCCGTGCCACTTCTCGGGCAGCGGCCGTAACGCCTTGGCCAGCATCTCCAAACGGTCGACCCGCACGGTGATCTCGCCGGTGCGGGTGCGGAACACCGGTCCTTCGACCCCGATCCAATCGCCTACGTCGAGCAGCTCGTAGCGCCGGAATTGCTCCGCCAGGTGGTCGGCTCGGAAGTAGAGCTGGATCCGCCCGCTACCGTCGAGCAGGTGGGCGAACCCCGCCTTGCCGTGGCCGCGCAAGGTCATGAGGCGTCCCGCCAAACCAACCCGTTCGCCGGGCTCCGCCGTCACAGCCGCGCCCAGCTTCAGGAGGTCCGCGGCATGGTGGGTCACGTCGAAGCGGTAGGCATACGGCTCGACGCCCACCGCTCGCCACTGAGCGAGCTTTTCGCGACGCTGCCGCATCAGCTCGTGGAGCGACATGCCCATCCTTCCCGTCGAAGAAGCAAGCGACCGCGCCCGCGAATCCGGCCCCGGGGCCCGGTCCTCTTCTCAGGCACCGGCGCCGGTCTGGGCCTCACGGTGCAGGGTCTCGAGCGAGAGCTTGCTCGCCGTGGGGTCCACGGGGACCGGATACCGGCCGGTGAAGCAGGCGCTGCAGAAGCGTCCAGGCTCCCGTTCGCAAGCGAGCAGCCCCTCGTGCGAGAGGTAGCCGAGGGAGTCCGCGCCCAGATATTCGCGAATTTCCTCCACGCTCTTGACCGCGCCGATCAGCTCGCGCCGGCTGGGCGTGTCGATGCCGTAGAAGCATGGATGGGTGACCGGCGGGGAGCCGACCCGGAAGTGCACCTCGCGAGCGCCGGCGCGCCGGATCATGCGCACCAGCTTGCGGCTGGTGGTGCCGCGCACGATGGAGTCGTCCACCAGCACCACCCGTTTCCCGCGCAGGACTTCGTGGACCGGGTTGAACTTGACCCGTACGCTCGAGTCGCGCTCCCCCTGATGGGGCTGGATGAAGGTGCGGCCGACGTAGTGGTTGCGAATCAGGCCCAGCTCGAAGCGGATGCCCGACCGCTCGCTGAAGCCCAGCGCGATCGAATTGCTCGAGTCCGGCACCGCGATCACCAGGTCGGCATCGACCGGATGTTCTTCCGCCAGGCGCTGTCCGAGGCGGCGCCTCACCCGATCCACGGTATCGCCGAACACGCGGCTGTCGGGACGCGAGAAATAGATGTGCTCGAAGATGCAGTGGCGGGGCGGATCGGCGGCCGGAAACACGCGCCTCGTGCGCATCCCGCGCGGGTCGATGCGCACCAGCTCGCCGGGTTCGACCTCGCGCACGAACTCGGCCGCCACCAGGTCGAGCGCGCAGGTCTCGCTCGACACCACGTAGCCGTCGGCGAGCCGCCCGATGCACAGGGGCCGGAACCCGTGCGCGTCGCGCAACGCCAGCACCGCCTCGCGCGTCAGCACGATCAGCGAATAGGCGCCGCGGACTTGACGCGCCGCCTCGACCAGGGCGTCTTCGGGATGGTCGGCGGCGGAGAGGGCCATCAGGTGCAGGAAGATCTCGGTGTCCAGGCTGGTCTGGAAGATCGAGCCCGACCCCTCGAGGCCTTGGCGCAGCTCCCGCGCGTTCACCAGGTTGCCGTTGTGGGCGAGCGCCAGCGGGCCCCCCCGGTAGACGACCCGCAACGGTTGGGTGTTCTCGAGCGTGAGGCTGCCGGTGGTCGAGTACCGGTTGTGACCCACCGCCAGCTGGCCCGGGAGCCCCGCCAGGATCGCGTCGTCGTAGACGTCCGAGACCAGACCGATGCCCTTGTGGGTGTGAAACTCCCCGCGGTCGTCGCAGGACACCAGGCCGGACGACTCCTGGCCTCGATGCTGGAGGGCATGCAGTCCCAGCCCCACCACCTCGGCTGCCCGCGGCACGCCTACCGCGGCGAAGATGCCGCATTCCTCACGCCATGCTTTGTCCGGCGACCAACCGCTCAAAGCTTCTCCTCGGGCTGGGGCCCGCGCCGGCCATCGCGGTTCCGGCCCTCCTCGGGCGCCGCGGAGGTCGTCATCCAGGCCAGGGGGATTTCCCCGCCCGCGAAGCGACACTCCTGCGAATGAGGATTGCAGAGTAACCCGTGACGCCGTCCCTGTACCAGCGCCAGGTCCTCGAGCACGCCCTCCGTCTCCGGCAGGCTCGCGGCCCAGACGACGCCTTCGCGCACCTCCACCGGCACGCCGGTCTCGTGCAGCCACCAGCGCTCGGCCGCGGCCCGTCGCTCGCCGCCTCGTTCGAACACCAACACCAGCCGCTCGCCGGCTCGCACCGGGGCTGGATCCGAGCTCGTGACGCGGACCGTGCAGCGCTCCTTGTGGGGGTTGTAGAATTGGGTCGAGCGGTGGAGCAGCCCCTCGAGGTCCGCGCGCGGCGGCAGGGGACCGAGCAGCTCCAGCAGCCGGATGCGGCGCAAGCCGTGCAGCGCGCGGCCGGCCGGCAGATGGGCTTGCGCGACGGCGAGCGCCGAGACCGCCTCGGGGTCGTCCGAGCGAAGCTCGACCCAGGCCTGAGCGGATTGCGCGGCGCGTTTTCGCGGTGCCATCAACACTCCTTGAGATGCCGGCCGAGAGCCTCGAAGAACCCGAGCCCCGGACCGGGTGCGTCGGCGTCCCCGCCGGCGAGCGCCCGGTCGCGACGCTCCGCCCACGGTCCGCCGATGCTGCGCGCCATGCCGCCCAGGTCCTGG
>DASXTP010000079.1:0-10416 GCA_036505355.1 Candidatus Eiseniibacteriota bacterium
GCACCCAGCGCTTCGATTTCGCCCGCGTGCCGCTGCGCAAGCTGGCGTCGCGGCTCGAGGAGGTGGCACGCCTGGAGGCCCAAGATCCCGAGGGGGTGAAGTTCGCGCTCAGCCCGGGCGCGGCGTTGCTGCTGGCGCAGAAGTCCGAAGGCTCGGTGCGCGACGCGGTGAGCGCGCTCGACCAAGTCGTGTCGTCGGGCGAGACCCCGATCGACGAGGTGCTGGTGCGCCGCGTGTTGGGGCTCGCCGACCGCGAGGCGTTCTTCACCTTGGCCGAGGCGATCCTGGGTCGCCATCCCAAGGCGGCACTGGCCGCTTTGCATGCGGCGTTCGAGAAGGGCCTCGATGCCTTGGACCTGGCTCAGGGCCTGAGCGAGCACCTGCGGCACCTCCTGATCCTCAAGGTGGATCCGACCGCCGAGGACTTGGTGCCGGCCGCGGCCGAGGACCTGGAGCGAATGCGGAAGCAGGCCCAGGGCTGGGCCGAGTCTGACCTCTTGCGGCTGCTGCGCCTCGCCTCCGAGAGCACGTTGCCGATGCGCGACAGCCCGCAGCCGCTCATCCACCTCGAGGCCGCGGTGCTGCAGATGGCGACCCTGGAGCCGGGCGAGACGCTGGCCGAGCTGCTGTCGCGCCTCGAAGCACTCGAGCGGCGGCTGGCCGGCGCGGCCCAGAGTCAGGCGGCCGCGGGGATGCGCGGCCCGGGTTCGGGCTCGGCCGCGGGCGGGAGCGCCGCGCGGACCGGAACGGGTGGCGGCCCGGGACCGTCCAGCCGGGCGGGGAGCCCGATCCCTTCGCGGAGCAGCTCGGCCAGCGGCTCCGAGCCGCCGTACGCCGCCGGGATCTCCGGGGCGGCGCGGGAGCCTGGCGCCGTCGGCCCCGATCCTGCGGCAAGCCGGCTCGAGCGCGCTGCGGCCGGGCCCGTGATGGCTGCGTCAACGCAGGCAGTAGCGGAGCCCGCCCCCGTGGGGCTCGACCCCGAATCGATCGCCTGCTGGGAACGAGTGATCGCAGCGGTCAACCAAAGGAAGCGCATGCTGGGCGCCTTCCTCCAGGAGAGCCAGTTCCTGGGGCTCGCCCCGCACGGTATCCTGTTGGTCATGGACGACCTGCATCGGTCGGTGGTGGACGAGCGCGAGAACCGAGCCCTGATCGCCGCCGAGGTGGCCAGGGCCTTTGGCCGGCCCCTGGTCCTCGATTGTGGCTCGCCGGGGTCGCCGGGCGCGTCCCGGCCGCCGAGCGAGCAGGATCTCCAACCCATGATCGAGCGGGCGATCACCTGGTTCGAGGGCGACCTCATCCAACGGCCCGGCTCGAGCCCGGAGAGCAGCGGATGAAGAGCTTTGGCGACCTGATGAAGCAGGCGCAAAAGGTGCAGCGGCAGATGACCGAGATCCAGCAGCGCCTGACCGAGGACCGCTACGAGTCGAGCGCCGGCGGTGGGTTGGTGACCGCGGTGGTGGACGGCAAGCAGATGCTGAAGGAGCTGAAGATCCGTCCCGAGGCGCTCCAGGAGGGCGACCTCACCCTGGTCGAGGATCTGGTGCTCACGGCGGTGGGCGAGGCGCAGCGCGAGTCTCAGGAGCGCATGAACGAGGCGCTCGGCAAGCTCACCGGCGGTTTCCCTCTGCCCTTCTGAGCCCCGCGCCCCCATGTACAGCTCCAAGTACCTGGAGCTCCTGATCGAGGAGCTGACCAAGCTGCCGAGCATCGGCCAGAAGAGCGCCCAGCGGCTGGCGCTCTACCTGCTACAGGTTCCCAAGGACGAAGCGTTGCGGCTGGCCGAGGCGATCCGCGCCGTCAAGGAGCGGGTCGGCTTCTGCAGCGTGTGCGGCAACTTCAGCGAGCAGGATCCCTGCCTGATCTGTGGCGATCCGGAGCGCGACCCGGGACAGATCTGCGTCGTCGAGCGGCCGGGCGACGTGCTGGCCTTCGAGCGCACCGGCCACTTCAAGGGTCGTTACCACGTCCTGGGCGGTGCGCTGTCGCCGCTCGATGGCACCCATCCCGAGGATTTGAGGATCCGGGCGCTGCTCGAGCGGCTGAGCAGAGGCCCGGGACGGCCGGCGGGGCCCGCTGCCGCGACCGGCGTGGCGGAGCCCGGTGGGAGCAGCACTGGTGGCTCTGGCTCGGGGCCCGCCTCGCCCCTTCCGGTCCGCGAGATCATCCTCGCCACCAATCCCAACGTGGCGGGGGAGGCGACCGCACTCTACCTCACGCGGCTGCTCCGTCCGCTGGGGGTGCGGGTCACCCGCATCGCGCGTGGCGTGCCCATGGGGTCCGACCTCGAGTACTCCGATCTGGTGACGCTCGCCCGCGCCCTCGAGGGCCGGCGTGAGGTCGAGTAGCGCGGCCGGGCCCGCGATCTCACCCATGGATCCATTCCTAGCCGACCTCGTCCTTCTCGCCGGCGTCGTCGTCTTGATCGGCCTCAACGCCTACTTCGTGGCCGCGGAGTTCGCCCTGGTGACGGTGCGCTGGACCCGCGTGGAGCAACTCGTCGAGGAGGGCAAGTTCGGCGCCGCGGCGGTGCGCGCAGCGGTGGAGAAGCTGCAGGACGCGATCGCCGCCACCCAGGTGGGGATCACCTTCGCAAGCCTCGGCCTGGGCTGGATCGGCGAGCCGGCGCTGGCCCACCTGCTGGAGCCGCTGTTCCGCGCGCTCCCCGACATGTGGGGGGTGGGCCTGAGCCACGGGATCGCGGTCGTCCTGGCCTACCTGATGCTCGCCTACCTCCACGTCGTGCTGGGCGAGCAGGCGCCCAAGGCGCTGGCGATCCAGCGCGCCGAGGACGTGGCGCTCCTCGTCACAGGGCCCCTGCTCGCCTTCGGGCGGCTGTTCCGGCCCTTCATCCGCGCCATCGGCGGCTCGAGCAACCTGATGCTGCGCATGCTGAGGCTGCCCGCCCAGCCCAAGGAGCAGCTCGTCCACTCGGTGGACGAACTCAGCATGCTGGTCGAGGAGAGCCAGCAGGCGGGCGCGATCACGCCCGACGAGGCCGGCTACGCACGTAACGTCTTCGAGCTGTCCGAGAAGACCGCCGGCGACATCATGGTGCCCCGTGAGAAAGTGGTGACCCTGCCCCTGAACGCCTCCGAGGAGGACGTGCTCGCGACCGCGCGCGACAGCGCCCACACGCGGATGCCGGTGTGGGAAGGGGACCCCGACAACATCGTGGGCATCGTCAATACCAAGGACTTGTTCCACCTCTTCAGCCTGAAGGGTCTCGTGATCCTGATGGACGCCATGTACCCTCCGCTGTTCGTCAGCCCGGAGAATCCGCTCGACCGGCTGCTGAGGGTGTTCCGCCGCGAGAAGCGGCCGATGGCCATGGTGCGCGACACGACCGGCAAGTTCCTGGGGATCGTCACGCTCGAGGACGTGATCGAGGAGATCGTGGGCGAGATCGAGGACGAGCACGACGTGGCGATGGCGCACGGGGCGGTGGGCCTGGACGAAGCCGATCCGGACGAGAAGCCCGCGGGCGTCGCGGCTCAGGGTCGAGCGGCCGACACCGGCAGGGCGCCGGGCGGGCGCCCCGACGTCGCCACCCCGGTTCCCCCCACGCGTTCGGGGGCGCCGAGGGCTTGATTCCGTGGACTCGGGAAGCGCCTGGCTGGCCTGCGCTCGCTCGTGGGATTGGGCTTCTCGTTCGCCACCCAGTAAGCTCGGAGCCAACGTTCGTTCACCCTCACCCAAGGAGCGTTGCCATGAGGACCTGGCCCACACGACTGCTGTTCACGACTCTGGTTTGGTTGGCGAGCGTCACGTCTGCACCGGCCGCCCCGATCCCACACTCCCCGTACTTCCGAGCGTTCGTCGGCTACGCGACCCAGGCCTTGGGCGATGTGAACGACGATGTCCAGGCGTGGAGTTCCTACCTCTCTCCGCGAAGCACGAGCCTCGACTGGGAGGAGATCGGGGGCGCGGCGAACTTTGGCGGCGAGATCGGATACCACGTCTCACCCCTGGTCTCGGTCGGGTTCGGAGTCGGCTACCAGAAGGGGAGCCAGGACCATACGGCCACCATCGACTTCACCGACATCGGGGGGACGAGCTACTTCGGCAGCTTCGCCGAAGAGCCTGAAGTCTCGGTGCTCGACTTCTACGGCGCCGTGACGTTGTGGGTTCCCGCGACGCCGGGCCTGCATTTCGGTGGCCAGATCGGTGCCGCGCGAGGCAAGTACGAGCTGTCGCAGGCGACCGATATCACGGCGAGCGACGGGTCGTTCGAGGTCAGCACGTTCACGGGCGAGGCCGACAAGACCGTGCTTTCGGCAGGGCTCTATGCCGGCTACGAGGTTCCGGTCGCGCCGATGGTGGCGGTCTCCGGGCGCGCCGGCTATCGCTTCTGCGACTTCGGCCACATGAACGGGGACTTCACCTTCGCCGGGACGGACGATGTCGGACCGTTTTTCGAGACGGGCTCGGGGCAGGTCACGAACTTCGACGGAAACCCGATGAGCATCGATCTCAGCGGTCTCCAGCTCCACGTCGGTTTGATCCTGAAGTTCCCTAGCTATTGATCGCGGACCCCGGGGCCCCCGCGCGGGCGCCCCGGGAGGCGCCCCGCCGAGTCGCCCTCCCGGGGCCCGGTCCGGACTCGTGCGAGTCTTCGCTTGTGCCCCGTCGGGGTCGGTGCTAAGAGTTTACGCGGAACACGGACGTGCCACGGAGTCCCCACGAACGCCCTCGTACCGCGGGGCGGGGAGTTTCCATGCCTCAATGGACTCTGTTCGAAAAGGACTTTCGTGCCATCGATCAGGCCCTCTATGGGCTGCTCGAGCGGACCAATGCGCTGTCGGTGCACTTGGTGGACCGTTCCGGGCAGCTCATCACCACCGCGGGCCGGGCGGCCGACTTCGATGCCACCGCCTTCGCCAGCTTGGTGGCAGCGGACTTCACCGCCAACGCCGAGCTCGCGCAGCTCCTGGGAGAAGAGGGCACAGCGGCGGTGGTGAGTGAAGGTCAGAACCGGACCGTCTACTCCTGCCTGCTGGCCGAGCGCGTGATCATGTGCACGGTGTTCGACCGGCGCAGCACCCTGGGCTTGGTCCGCTACCGGGCCGCGCGCGCGGTGCGCACGCTGGATCCGGTATTTCGAGCCCTGTTCGAGAAGATCGGTCTGGCCGAGCCCGTTCCAGGAACCAGCGATTTCGCGGCCGCCGCCGGCCGCGAGGTGGACGCGCTCTTCGGCGACTAGAGGGCGGTCCGTCCGGCATCCGCGGGCGGAGGGGCTCGGGGGATTCATGGCGCTGATCAACCACCGCGCGCGGGAAATCCACTTCAAGATCGTCTACTACGGCCCGGGTCTGGGGGGCAAGACCACCAACCTGCAATGTCTTCACGACCGGCTGCCGCCCGAGCGCCGGGGCCGGCTGATCTCGATCTCCACCGACCACGAGCGCACGCTGTTCTTCGACTTCCTGCCGATCGAGCTGGGCCGCATCAACGGACTCACCACTCGGTTTCACCTCTACACCGTGCCCGGGCAGGTCTACTACCGCCTGTCGCGCCGGGCGGTGCTCCAGGGGGTGGACGGCATCGCGTTCGTCGCCGACTCGCATCCGGCGCGCGAGCAGCAGAACCGCGACTCACTGCAAGACCTGATCGCCAACCTCTTGACCCTGGGAGTGTCGAGCGAGCCACCGCATCGGCTGCCCTGGGTGTTCCAGTACAACAAACGGGACCTGCCCGAGGCGATGCCGCTCGAGCGCCTGCGCGCGGCGCTCAACCCGGCCGGAGCCCCCGAGTTCGAAGCGGTGGCGAACCGCGGTGCGGGGGTGGCCGAGACGCTGCGCGCCATGTGCAAGGCGGTGTTGAGCCGGCTGTCGGACCCGGCGGGTGTGGCGACGACCCCGGGGGGCGGGCCGAGATCCGGCGATGAAGCGGGGCTACGCGATGGGGGCGCCACGAGGAGCAGGGCGGGCGGGCCGGTCCCCCTGGGAGCGGCGGCTCAAGGCACCCCGGTCGCGTGAAGCGCTTCGTCCGCCACGTCGCCACGCTCGGCCCGGTGGGTTATTCGCCCGTCGTCCCCGCCACCATGGGCAGCGCGCTCACCGTGGTGGTGGGCTGGTTTCTTCCCGCGCCTCCGCTGTCGTGGACGTTGCCCCTGCTGTTGCTCGGCGCCTCGGCCGCGGTTTGGGTCACCGGCCGGGCCGAACGGGACCTCGGCCCCGACGCCCATCCGATCGTGGTCGACGAGGTGATCGGCCAGACCGTGGCGCTTCTCGGCGTGCCCCATTCGCTGCCGGCCTTCTTCACCGCGTTCGCACTGTTCCGCTTGTGCGACATCTGGAAGCCGCTCGGCGCGCGGCAGGCAGAGTCGCTGGCGGGGGGATTGGGCGTGGTCGGAGACGACGTGATCGCCGGGCTCACGGCCTGCGGCGCCTTTCACCTCTTCGTCTGGGGAATGCGCGCGCTCGGTTGGATGCGACCGTAAGGTCAGGACCCAACCGCCGGTCTCCTTGCACATCCGTGCCGATTGCGGCAGATTGCCGGACTCCCGCGCTTCGCGGGCTCACCACCGACCGCTTCGGCCTCATGCAGATCGAGATCGTCACCATCGGCAACGAGATCCTCTCCGGGCGAACGCTGGATACCAACTTCGCGTTCCTCGCCCGGGCGCTGGAAGAGGCCAGCATCCAAGTGGTCTGGCACACTTCGGTGGGGGACATTGCCCAGGGGATCGCCGAGGCCCTGCGTCACGCGTTGGAACGTGCCGACGCCGTGGTCATGACCGGAGGACTCGGGCCCACGCCCGACGACGTCACGCGCAAGGCCGTGGCCAACGCGCTCGGGCGGTCGCTGCAGCTCGATGAAGAGGTCCTGGGCCACATCCGCGAGCGCGCCAAGCACTCGGGGCGCAAGCTTCCGGCGTCGATCGAGAGCCAAGCCCTGCTGCCGCGCGGCGCCGAAGCCTGGCCCAATCCGGTCGGGACCGCGCCCGGGCTGCTGATCGTACAGGGTGACAAGCCGGTGGTGCTGCTGCCCGGCGTGCCGCAGGAGATGGAGGCGCTGGCCACCGAGTTCGTGGTCCCCTTCCTGCGCGGACGCACCGGCCGTCAGGTCGAGAGCTTCACGCTGCGCACCATCGGCGCGTTCGAAAGCCAGCTCCAGGAGAAGATCGGCAAGCTGCCGCAAGGCTGGCCCGGGGCCTCGCTGGCCTACCTGCCGAGCTTTTTCGGCGTCGACCTGCGGGTCACCGTGGCCGGGATGGACGGCGATCAGGTCCGCGAGGTGGCCGCCCGCGCCTATGCCGAGCTGAAGGGGCGGGTGCGCCCGTTGATCTATGGCGAGGGCACGACGCCGATCGAGCAAGTGGTCGGCGAGGCCCTGCTCCAGCGCGGCTATCGCATTGCCACCGCCGAATCGTGCACCGGCGGTCTGCTCGCCAAGCGGCTCACCGACGTGCCGGGCTCGTCGCGCTACTTCGAGCGCGGGTTCGTGACCTACTCGAACCAGGCCAAGGTGGAGCTGGTCGGCGTGGCGCCGACGACGCTGGAGACGCATGGCGCGGTGAGCGCCCCGGTCGCCGAGCAGCTCGCGCGCGGGGCGCGCGAGAGAACCGCGGTCGAGGTCGGGGTCGGAATCACCGGGGTCGCCGGCCCCGAGGGCGGGAGCGCCGAGAAACCGGTCGGCACCGTGTTCGTCGGGCTATCGTGGCCCACCGGAGAGGCGGTGCGGACCTACCGGTTCTACGGTAGCCGCTCGACGATCCGCGAGCGCACCGTGCAGACGGCGCTCGACCTCACGCGCCGGCAGCTCCAGGGGTTGCCCCTCGACCCGAGCCTCGACTGATGCGCCTCTTTCTCGCCGTGTTCCCGCCGGCGGAAGTGCAGAGTGTGGCGGCCCAAGTGATCGAGCGGCTGCGGCGGCCCCATGATCTGGTGTCGTGGGTGAAACGCGAGAACCTGCACTTCACGCTGCGCTTCTTGGGCGAGCTGGGAGAGAGCGGGGCCGGGCGCGCCGCCGAGGCGGCCATAGGCGCGGCCGCCGACCACCGCGCTTTCGAGGTGGCTCTGGGTGTTCCCGGGGCGTTTCCGAGCGCCAAGCGGGCGCGCGTCTTGTGGCTCGGTCTCGTTCACGGCGCCGAGCCCCTGGTGGCGCTCGCGCGCTCGGTCGAGCAGGCCCTGGTGCGGCGCGGGTTCGATCGCGCCGACCGGTCGTTCACCGCCCACTTGACGCTCGGCCGTGTTCGGGATCGCGAGCAGGACTGGAGCGAGCGGCTGACGGGCCCGGCGCCGGAGCCCACGGCGCGCTTCATCGTGGAGCGGGTGGTGGTGGTCGAGAGCACCCTTTCGCCCAAGGGCTCGATCTACCGCGTGCGCGCCGAGGCTCCCCTCGCCCCGGACCCGGAGACATGAGCGGGCCGAGCCCGGCCGGCACGGAGGCCGGAGCCGCCAGCCTTCGGCCCATCGGGGCGATCCGGCGCCGCTTGCTCCTGGGGTTCGCGCTCGCCGCGTTTGCGCTCCACCTGATCGTCATCGGGCGCTACGGCTACTTCCGCGACGAGCTCTACTACCTGGTCTGCGCGCGCCACCTGGCGTGGGGCTACGTGGATCAGCCTCCGCTCTCGCTCGCCATCCTGGCGCTGGTCGTGCGGACGCTCGGCGAATCGTTGTGGGCGATCCGCCTGCTGCCGGCTCTGGCCGGGGCCGCCACCGTGGCGCTGACCGGCGCGATGGCTGGGCGCATGGGCGGCGGGAGTTACGCCCAGGCGATGGCCTGCCTGGCGACCCTGCTGGCGCCCGCGTTCCTCGGCAGCGACCATTTCTTCTCGATGAATGCCTTTGACCTGCTGCTCTGGGCGTGGGCCGAGCTCTTGCTGATCCGGATCCTCGGCGAGGGCCGGCCGCGCGACTGGGTGTGGCTCGGGCTGGCGATGGGGCTCGGCTTGCTCAACAAGATCAGCATGCTCTGGTTTGGCGCGGGACTGCTCGCGGGGCTGGGCCTGACGCCGCAGCGCCGGACGCTCGCCACGCCGTGGCCCTACCTGGCGGGGCTGCTGGCCGCGATCCTCTTCCTTCCGCACGTGCTGTGGCAGATCGCCCATGGCTGGCCGACGCTCGAGTTCATGCGCAACGCAACCCGCCACAAAATGGTGGAGGTCGGCGGGCTCGAGTTCGTGGCCAAGCAGCTCCTCGAGATGGGTCCGGGCAACGCCCTGGTGTGGGTGCCCGGCCTCGCGGTCGCGCTGTTTGGGCGCGCGGCCCGACCCTGGCGGCTCCTGGGGATCCTCTACCTGGTGGTGGCGCTGCTGCTCGCGGCAGGGGGTCGCAGCCGCGCCAGCTACCTCGCGGCCGCCTATCCGATGCTGCTCGCCCTGGGCGGCGTCGCGCTCGAGCGCGGGCTCGCGCTGCGGCCGTGGCGGCGCCTGCGTGCGCCGGCGTTCGCGACGGTGCTGCTGCTCGGCGTGGTGACGTTGCCCTTGGCCTTGCCGATCCTTCCGGTCGAGAGCTTCATCCGCTACCAGGCCGCACTCGGCCTGCAGCCCATGACCGAGGAACACTTGCGCGTCGGGCCCCTGCCGCAGCACTACGCCGACATGTTCGGCTGGGAGGAGATGGTGAAGGAGGTCGCCAAGGCCTGGCGGTTTCTCACGCCCGTGGAGCGCCGACACGCCGTGGTGTTCGGCCAGAACTATGGCGAGGCGGGAGCCGTCGACGTGCTGGGGAGGAAGTACGGCCTGCCGCATGCGGCGAGCGGCCACAACAGCTACTGGCTGTGGGGCTGGGGCGATTTCGACGGGAGCGTGTGCATCATCATCGGCGGGGACCGAGCGGACAACGCCGAGTGGTTCGAGCAGGTGGAGCAGGTGGGGACCATCGACGCCCGCTACGCGATGCCGTACGAGCGCGGCCTCGGCGTGTTCATCGGAAGGCGGCTCAAGATGTCCCCCGAGCAGGCCTGGCCGCGGCTCCGACTCTTCATCTGAGTCGGGGGTTGCCCTCATCGAATCAACGGCACGCGGACCGAGGTCCGGACCCCCCGGGCCTCGAGTCGCGCGAAGTAGACGCCGCTGCCGACCCGGGCCCCGGCCGCGTCGTGCCCATCCCACGATAGTTCCGTCGCACCGGCGGGAAGAACGCGATCGATGAGCGTCCTCACCCGGCGTCCCAGCGCGTCGTAGACCGCAAGCCGGACCAAGACGCTCGCCGGCAGCACGATCCGCAGCCCGACCCGTGATCGAGCCGGACGGAGCCCGGTGAGCAGCAGCTGCGGGCTCCCGGCGCCCGCCCCGAGTTCGCCCACGTCCGTGGCGCTCGGGCACAGGCCGGTGAACAGGTACGGTGGGGCGTCGCCCATCTGGACGTAGCTGATGGACTCGTTCGCATCGTTGAAGGCGCCGAGATACGCGTGGTTGGCGCCCATGTCCAGGCACTCGGTCGCGTGCCAGAACCGGTAGGCGGTGGC
>DASXTP010000080.1:0-5993 GCA_036505355.1 Candidatus Eiseniibacteriota bacterium
GATCAGCACCGCGGCGCCCCGTTCGACCAGGTTGTTGGCGTTGATCTCCTGGTGATTGTGCGCCGCGTACGGATAGGGCACCAGAATCGCCGGCGTGCCGCAGGCGGCGATCTCGGCCAGCGTCATGGCCCCGGAGCGACAGACCACCAGATCGGCCGCCGCATAGGCCTGGTGGATCTGGCGCAGAAAGGTCATCACCCGAGCCGGGAGCTGTTCGGCCTCGACCACCTGACGTGCCCACTCGAAATCCTCGCGCCCGGTCTGCAGGATGAATTGCACGTCGACGCGCCCCTTGAGCGTTTGCATGGTCTCGATGGCCGCCTGGTTGATGCGATGCGCCCCGCGGCTGCCACCGAACACGAACACCGTCGGCTTGCCCTCGGCGAGACCGAACTCCCGCAGCGCCGTGGTCCGGTCTCCGCCCAGGATGTAGGTCCGCACCGGATTGCCCGTGACCCGCAGGTTGTCCTTGCGGCGGAAGTAGGCGCGGGCTTCGGTGAAGGACAGGTGGACCTCGTCGGCCACCCGGGCCAGCCAACGGTTGGCGAGCCCCGGGATGCTGTTCTGCTCCTGCAGCAGCAGGGGTCGCCGAAGCACCACCGCGGCCAGACAGATCGGCCCGCTCACGTAGCCCCCGGTGCCGAGCACGACATCGGGACGCTCGCTGGCCACCGCCGCCAACGCCTGCAGCAACCCGACGGCGTTCGCCACGATCGCGGCCGGCCACCGCCACCAGGCGCGGCGGGGAAAGCCGCGGGTGACGATGAAGCGGATGCGGAATCCGCTCTCCGGCACCGCTTGCGCCTCGAGCCCACGCCGGCCCCCCACGAACACCAGCTCGGCGCGGGGATGCAGGCGCTTGAGCTCCTCGGCCACCGCGATGCCCGGATAGACGTGGCCCCCGGTGCCGCCGCCCGCAATCATGACCTTCATCCCTGCTCCCGGGACCACCGTCGGCGCGCCAATACTTCGCGCTCCTCGTTGCCCACGCTCACGCGGTAGAGCAGGCCCGCCGCAGCCAGGTTGGAGATCAGGGCCGAGCCGCCGTAGGACACGAAGGGGAGCGGCAGACCGGTGGTCGGCGCGAGCCCAGTGGCGACCGCCAGGTTGGCCAAGGCATAGAGACCGATCTGGAGAATCAACCCGCTCGCGAGCAAAGACGGGAAGGCGTCGGCGGCGCGTGCCGCCGTCCGCATGCCACGCCACAGGTAGAGCGCCAGCAGCGAGAGCAGCAGGGTCGAGCCCAGGAAGCCGAGCTCCTCGGCCAGGATCGAAAAGATGAAGTCGGTGTGGGCCTCGGGCAGGAACAGATACTTCTGCAGCCCGCCGCCCAGGCCGCGCCCGAACCACCCTCCGGAGCCGATGGCGATCAGCGACTGGTCGAGCTGCCAGCCCGCCCCCTGGCGGTCGAGCGCGCCGTGGACCAGGAACCCGAGGTAGGTCGCGATGCGCTTCATCTGATAGGGATGGGCGACCAGGGCCAGCCCGCCGCCGAGCAGCCCGCCGCCGAGCGGCACCGCCAGATGGATCGGCGGGGCTCCGGCCAGGAACACCAGCGCGAAGCCGGTGCATCCCAGCAGCGCGGCGCTGCTCAGGTTGGGCTGCAACAGGATCAATCCGCACAGCACGCCGACCGCAGCCAAGGGAACCAGGACGCCGCGCGCGAACCCACGCTCGGCCGGTGGATGCCGCGCCAGCCACCACGCCGCGAACACCACGGCGGCGATCCGCGCCAGATCGGTCGGCTGAACCGTCAAGAAGCCGAGCCTCAGCCAGCGGGCGGCGCCGTTCGACGCGTGGCCGACCACCGCCACCGCGGCCAGCAGCGCGGCCGCGCCGCCCATCAGCCAGGGCGCGGCGACCTCGAGTCGCTGGAGGCGCAGCTTCCCGCACAGCAGCAGGGCCGCCACTCCGAGTCCCGCCCGCGCCAGCTGCTTGACCAGGAAGTAGTCGGGATCCTGGAAACGCGTGATCCCGAGGATCGCGCTCGAGGAATAGACCATCACCACTCCGAGCGCCGTGAGCGCGAGCGGCAGCACCAGCAGCCAGCGATCTCCGCGGGTCACGTCCGCGCCTCCTGGGGCTTGAGCCTCCGAACCTCTTCCTTGAAACGTCGACCGCGGTCCTCGTAGTCGTGGAACATGTCGAACGAGGCACAGCCGGGCGACAGCAGGACGGTGCGAGGTGGCGTAGCGCCACGAGCCCGCTCGAAGGCCGTCGCCACCGCCTCGACCAGGGAGGGCGCCGGCGTCGCCGGCACCTCGGGCCAGGCGGCGGCGATGGTCTCCGCCGCTTCCCCGATCAACACCAGGTGGGCCACCGATCGCGCCACGCGGGAGGCGAGCGGACGAAAGTCCTGGCCCTTGCCGCGGCCACCGGCGATCAGCACCACCGGCTGCTCGAAGCTCTCGAGCGCCACCTCCAGGGACCCCAGGTTGGTGGCCTTCGAGTCGTTCACGAACTCGACGCCCTCCACGGTGGCGACCGGCTCGAGCCGGTGTTCGAGACCCGGATAGGCGCGCAGCACCCGGCGCAGAGCGTCTGCGGGGAGGTCCAGCGGCAGCACCGCCGCGAGCGCGGCCAGCACGTTGGACCGGTTGTGTCCGCCGCGCAGCCGCAGCTCTCGGGCCGGAAGGAGCGACTCGGCCCCCGTGGGCCGCACCAGGGTGAGGCCACTCTCGCCCGCGTAGGCGCCGTGAGCGACCGCTGCGCGGCTCGAGAAGAACAAGGGCTCCCCCGCCCCGGCGCGGCGGGCCAAGACCTCCGGGTCGTCGGCGTTCCAGACCGCCCAGTCGCCCGGCTGCTGGCGTGCGAAGAGCCGCTGCTTGATCGCACCGTAGGTCGCGAGATCGCCGTGGCGATCGAGGTGGTCGGGCGTCAAGTTGAGCCACACGGCGACGAGCGGCCTCAGGTGCTCCACGGTCTCGAGCTGGAAGGACGACACCTCGACCACCAGGAACCCGGTCGGATCGACCTCCTCGGCCATTTCGCACACCGCACGCCCGATGTTGCCGCAGACCTCGACCCGACGCCCGCTGCCGCGCAGCAGCGCACCGATCAGGTCCACGGTGGTGCTCTTGCCGTTGGTCCCGGTCACGCACAGGAACGGCGCGTGGGCCACCCGGTATCCCAGCTCGAGCTCGGAGAGCAGCGGCACTCCGGCCGCGCGCGCCGACACGGCGAGCGGATGGCCGACCGGGATGCCGGGGCTCCAGACCACGAAGTCGCAGCCGTCGAGCGCGGCGGGCCGGTCGGCTACGAACTCGTCGGCCGCGCCTTGGCGTCCGAGCTGGCGCGCGAGCTCGGTCCCGTCCGGCTCGGCGAACCGGCGATCCGCCAGGCGCACCTTAAGCCCGCGACGCCGGAGCAGCCGGGCCGCGGCGAGGCCGGAGCGGGCGGCCCCGACCACCAGCGGGCGCGTGCCGGGCAGGGGCAGGAACGCGGCGGTCATTGGAGCTTGAAGGTCGAGAGCGAGAGCAAGGCGAGCAGCGCCCCGGCGATGTAGAAGCGGAGCACCACGCGCGATTCGGCCCAGCCCTTGAGCTCGAAATGGTGATGGAGGGGAGCCATGCGGAACACGCGCCGACCCCAGAGCCGAAACGAGGACACTTGGATCATCACCGAGAGGGCCTCCGCCACGAACACGCCGCCCACCAGCAGCAGCCAAAACTCCCGCTTGATGAGCACCGCCACCGTGCCCAGCGCCCCCCCGAGCGCCAGCGAGCCGGTGTCGCCCATGAATACGTCGGCCGGGTGACAGTTGTACCAGAGAAAGCCCAGGGCGGCGCCCAACACCGCGGCGCAGAACACGGTGAGCTCGCCCGCGTAGCGCAGGTAGCTGATGTTGAGGTATTCGCTGAACTTGATGTGGCCGCTCAGGTAGCAGATGCCCGCGAACGCCAAGGCGGCGATCGCCACCAGGCCGGAAGCCAGGCCGTCGAGGCCGTCGGTCAAGTTCACCGCGTTCGAGGCCCCGGTGACCACCAGGATCACGAACGGCACGAACAGCACGCCGAAGTCGATGAACCGGAACTTGAGGAAGGGCACGTGGGTCGTGGTCGGGAACAACCCCGGCTCGGGCCACACGATCATGATGAGCCCGATCAGCGCCCCGAGGGCGATTTGGCCCGCCAGCTTGTAGCGGCCCAGCAGCCCCTTGGGCAGGCCCTTCACCACCCGCAGGTAGTCGTCCAAGAAACCGATGGCCCCGAGCCACACCGTGGCGAGCACGGCGAGCCACAACGGGCGCGAATGGAAATTGCCCCACATCAGGGTCGGCACCACGATCGCGGCGACGATCAGGAGCCCTCCCATGGTGGGGGTTCCGGCCTTGGTGAGGTGGCTCTGCGGGCCCTCCTCGCGCACCCGCTGCCCGAGGCGCAGCCGCCGCAGCCATTCGATCATGGGTGGCCCGAGCACGAAGCACACCAGCAGCGCGGTGACCGCCGCGTAGGCGGCGCGAAACGTGATGTAGCGGAACACGTTCAGCGCCGAGAGCCCGGGCAGCTCGTGCAGCGGATAAACCCACTCGTAGAACAACCGCTAGCCCTCCGCCTCGAGACCTTGAAGCACCTCTTCGAGGGCCGCACCGCGCGACGCCTTGAACAGCACCACGGTGCCGGGCCCGAGCGCTCCGCGGAGCTCGACCGCCAGGGACGCCTTGTCGGGGAACACCCGCGCGCGCACGCCGGCGCGACGTGCCCCGGCGGCGTATTCGGCGGCGTACGCGCCGACTGCCCACAGCTCCACCCCGCGCGCCACCGCACCCACCAGGCGATGGAGCCGCGGCGACGAATCCCCGAGTTCCAGCATGTCGCCGAGCACGGCGATGCGGCGCTCGGCCGAAGGCCATGCCGCCAGCGTCGCCAGGGCCGCCCGGGTCGAGTCCGGGTTGGCGTTGTAGCAGTCCACCAGCAGCACCGCACCGCGACCGCGTCTCACCTCCATGCGGCCGGGCAGCGGCCGCATGGACTCGAGGGCTAAGACCGCCGCGCCCGGCTCGATCTCGTACTCGCGGGCCACCGCCAGGGCCGCGAGCGCGTTCAGCACCTGATGGCGCCCCACCAAGCGCAGGTGGACCGCGGGGAAACCCTCCACCTCGAAGCGCGTCCCCTCGGGCCCCAAGTCCTGGACGGCGCGCGGCCGGAGGTGGGCCTTGAGCGAGAAACCGAAGCGGATGACGCGAGAAGACGTGCCGCGAAGCGCCGCGGCGAGCCGGGGCGACTCGCCCACGAACAGGGGGTGCCCTGGCGGCAGGGCGCGGGCGATCGAGGCCTTCTCACGCGCCACCGCCTCGACCGAGCCGAGGCCCGCCCCACCGAGGTGCGCGCTCCCCACGTTGGTGATCACGGCCGCCTCGGGGCGCGCCAGGGCGGCGAGGGCGGCGATCTCGCCGGCCGCGCTCATCGCCATCTCCACCACCGCGGCCCGGTGACGAGCGCGCAGGTCGAGCAGCGTCAGCGGCACCCCCCAGTGGTTGTTCCGGTTGCCCGCGGTCCTAAGCACCGGCCCGCGGGTCTCCAGCACCGCCGCCACGAGATCCTTGGTGGTGGTCTTGCCGGTGCTGCCGGTCACGGCGATCAGTAGGCCGCGCCAGCTCTCGCGGTAGCGGCGCGCCAGTCGCTGCAGCGCGGCGGTCACGTCGTCCACCAGCACCAGCGGACCCGGTTCGTGGCCGCTCCAGGAGTCATAGGCGGCGCGATCGCAGAGCGCGGCGGCCGCCCCTCGCGCGAACGCTTCGGCGAGGAAGCGATGCCCATCGGTGTGCGAGCCGACCAGCGGCACGAAGAGCTGGCCCGGTTCGATCGTCCGGCTGTCGATCGCAGCCCCCTCCACTCCGTCCTTGAGGAACGCCTCCCGCGCCACCGGATCGGAGGGCACATCGCGCACGATCAGGTCGCCCCCCGCCATCCGGGCGAGCTGCGGGAAGGGGATCCGCGACGTCTCGACCGAGGTGGTCATGAGTGGTGCGCCCCACGGTTTACGAGCAGCTC
>DASXTP010000081.1:0-13545 GCA_036505355.1 Candidatus Eiseniibacteriota bacterium
GTGCTCGCCTTCGTGGGCGCCCACCTCGGCGCCGTCCTGATGCGCGACCGACGGGGCGTTTGACCGTCTGCAAGATCGGAGGACCCATGTCTGAAGTATCCACGCAAGTCACGGCGGAGCACTTCCGCTACATCGCCGAGCGCACCACCGGCGAGGACGACTTCCTGCGGACGCTCAAGCACGAAGCCTCGGCGGCCGGGATCCCCTCGATCTGGATCTCACCGGAGCAGGCGAGCTTCATGCAGATCCTCCTCGAGGCGGCCCGGGCCAGCCGCGTACTGGAGATCGGCACGCTGGCCGGCTACTCGGCGATCACGATGGCGCGCGCGCTCCCCAAAGGGGGCTGCGTCACGACCATCGAGCTCGACCCGACACGGGTGGACTTCGCACGGCGCTGGGTGGCGCGCTCCGACGTGGCCGACAAGGTCGAGGTCCTCCAGGGCAAGGGGATGGACGTGCTGCCGCGCTTGGACGCCGATTCCTTCGATGCGGCGTTCCTCGACGCCGACAAGGCGAGCTACGCGGCGTACCTCACGGAGTGCCGCCGCCTGGTCAAGCGCGGCGGGCTGATCCTGGTCGACAACGCGTTCGCCTTCGGCCAACTGCTGGACCCGCAGCCGACCGACCGCGAGGTGCCGACGATCCGGGCCTTCAACGACCTCATGGCCCAGGCATCGGACCTGCGCAGCATCATCGTGCCGATCGGCGACGGGTTGTGGGTGGGGGTGAGGCGATGATTCGCTGCCGCGGACCTCGCGCCGCGCCCCACCGCGCTCGCCTCCTTCGTCCCGACCGATGACGCTCACGGCGGCGTTCCAGACCGATCGCGGCTTGCGCACCGGTCCTGGGCCGCGGATGGAAGTATGAGAGAGAGCGCCGCACGCGCTGCTCGAGCGAGGCGTCGGGGATGGTCTCGCAGAGCGCGGCCGCGCGACGGGCCTCGTCGGCACGGAAGCCGAGCCGGCGGACCGGGGCGATCACTTCCTCGACCGCCTTGCGTCGCGCCCCGATCTGTTGCCGCTGAGATTCCGCCCGACGCCGGGCTTCTTCGCGTTTGTGACGCATGAACTCGGCTCCGAACGTGCACTCGGCTCCGTGCTGAAACGCTTCCGTTATCTCCAGCCGGGGGACGCCGACGGTTGGACTCGCCAGTTCTTTTGGCGCCCCAGCCGCGGAGGATCGGGTTCAGTTCGCGGATCAGTACCCGCACTTCCTTAACCCCATCACGGTCGCGTCCGGTGCGCTCTTTCACGCGTTCTCGCACGAGGATGGCACGGTGACCCGCAGCAGCTTGAGCACCCCGCTGCGACCCGCTCCGCGCTGGGGATACCTCCCGCGCGTAGATCTCCGCCGGCGAGAGGTTGCGCTGGACGCGCTGGTCTCGGACGACAGCCTGACCGATCGGGCCGCGGCCATGGCCGAGCAGATGCACCTCACGGCCGAAGTCTAGGTTACGTCGGAGTAATACCCGAAAGGCGACAGCTGCCTGGCTCGTGGTTCGAGCCGGGCAGCCGTCCGTTTTCGCCATGCTGGTCGTAGAAGCAAGAAAGCGGAGCCGTCGGATCTATAGCGGTCCCGCATGAGGATTCACTTGAGGGGCAGTTCCCTCCGAAAGAGTGGAGAGAGTCGCAGGCTTCCTTCCATCTGCGCCCTCGGGCTGGACCCCTTGGCCACCTGCCCTGGCTCCTCCCATGCCTCGATCACCTTGGGCAGCGCAAGGCAGACACCAAGTCGTGAACCCCTCGACGCTGACGGCCTGCCGCAGGTCGTGCCGCCCACACTGAGAGGAGGCCACCGAGCCCGAAGCGCGGCTCCAGCGGAGGGCCGATTATTGGAGACTTTCTTGAGTTGAACTGTGTGCCAATGGAGGACTACGGCCGTCTCGGGGTTGGCATTGCCTTCGGTGATACCCTGGTGATCTTGACGGTGCAGCTGTCCCCCAGAGCCCTCCACTGCACCCGCCACCGGTACTTGGTTCCAGCCTCCAGGTTCTCCACGAGCCGCGCCTGGCACTGTTCCGGCTCGATTTGCCCAGCTTGAACCCCTAGTCGCACTGATCCTCGCCCGCTCGCGACAACGACTAGGTCACAGCCTCCTTGCGCAAGGAGGCCGCCACCGCTCTCTGGCCTTCTGATCCCGAAGCTGGTGGTACCGCGGTGCCCCTCTCTCTTCCCCCGCCTTCAGCGGCTCCTCGACCGTGCCCGAGTCTGACAGGTCGCTCGACCACCCACCGTCTGGAATGCCCTCATCCCAGCCGCCTGAGTAACCACAGCCGGGCACCTTCCGGACGGCGTCGCCATTCTCCCAGCCGCAGCGTCTTCCCTGAGCGTCCAACACCACTGCCGCCGACTCGGTCGTATCCCCAACAACGGAAATGTGCACCGATGTCAGCCCCCGCGGTCGCGCGCCGGAATCTGCCATCGAATACGCGCAGCCTCCTACGACCACCCAGATGACGACCACTGCTGCCTGCCGCCACACTTTCATCCTGCCTCCTACCGCAATACTACGAATCGCGCGGCCGAGCCACGCGACCGTGATGACGCTGCCGATGGTGAATATCCGAGCGCAGACGAGCCAGATACACTCCCGCTTTGCAACCCGCTCGTCTCCAGTCCCAGGACACACTTGTGAGCCCAGGCGATGACGCTCCAACTTCAACAACACCGACCTTTCTTCTCAAGACGTGGGAGGGCACACCTGGGCGTGTGATCGCGCGCCCGGAAGGTGCCCGACGACGCGTGCCCACGGTCCGAATCACTGCTGGATCTTCGCCTGCACGGCCTCGAGCACCTGGCGCTCCGAAGGCAGCACCCCGAGGAACGCCATCGGGCCACCCTTCACCACTGGCTCGCCGTCGACCCGGACCTCGAACTCCCCGTAGCGGCCGTGGACCTTCTCGACCTCCACCCCTAGCCGTCGGATGCGTGCCGCCACACGGGCGGCATGGAGCGCGGTCACTCAATAGGCGCAGTAGCGGATCGTGACTCGGCTCACGGGCCTTCCTCCCGCTTCACGGCCTCGCGGCACCGGGGCAGCCCGATCGGCCCGCTCACCGCTTGGCGAGCCAGCGCTCCAGCCAACCCAGCACCTCGCGATACCAGAGCAGCGAGTTACGCGGTTTCAAGATCCAGTGGTTCTCGTCGGGGAAATAGAGCAACCGCGCCGGGACGCCCTTGGCCTTCAGCACTCCATAGCACTCGAGCCCCTGGGCGGCCGGGACCCGGAAGTCCCGCTCGCCGTGGATCACCAGCATCGGCGTGTTGAAACCGCGGGCGTGGCGCGCCGGACTCCAGCGCTCGATTGCCTCGAGGCCGTCCCACGGCTCGCCGCCCATCGACTGGGCGCGGCCCTGGGTAACGTCGCTCGCGTACTGGGAGAGCAGATCGTAGACCCCGGCGTGGTTCACGATGCAGCGGAAGCGGTCGGTCTGGCCTTCGATCCAGGCGGCCAGGTAACCGCCATAGGAGCCGCCCGCGGCGGCCATGCGCGTTTCGTCCACCAGCCCGCTCGCGACCACCCAATCAGTCGCGCGCATCAGGTCCTCGAACGGTCGATCGCCCCAGGCGCCCTGGATGCGCTTGGCGAAATCCTGGCCCCACGAGGTCGAGCCCTGGAAGTTGACCAGCGCCGCGACGTAGCCCGGCGAGGCGAAGAGCTGAGCGTTCCAGCGGAAGTGGAAGCCGTCGCCGCTGATCCCGTGCGGACCGCCGTGGATCACGTGAACCAGCGGACACAGCTTTCCCGCCTCGTAGTCGGGGGGCAGCACCATGAACATCTGGACCTTTTCACCGTAAGCGCCCTCGAACCAGTGCTCCCGCACCTCGCCGAGCGCGACCCGCTCCATCACGGGCTCGGTGAAGCGGGTGAGCCGCTGAGGCTCGCCGCCGGCGACCGGCGCTGCATACACCTCGGGTGGCTGGACCAGGTTCTGCAGCGTGAAGAGCAGGCGGCCGTCGCGGCTCGGCATGGGCCCGGCCACCGTGCCGCCCCGCACCACCTCGCGTGGCGCGCTGCCGGGGCTTAGCGCGAACAGGCTGGTCCGACCGGCGTCCTCGGCCTCGAGGTAGAGCACCCCGTCCCCACCGAACTCCCAGTGCGCGGGAGAAAGCTTCCAGGATTCGAACAGCGGGGAGACCGTTCCGGTCGCGCGCTCGACGCGCATGAGCCGCACGCGATCGGCGTAGAAGTACGGGTCTTGGGTCATGCCGAACACGATCCAGTTGCCGTCCGGGCTGTAGCGGGGCCTCAGATCTTCGGCCGGATTCGTGGGCGTCAGGCACTCGAGTGGCCCGCCCGCAAGCGGCACCCGGAAGATCGCCGAACGCAGGATCGAGCGCGCCTGGTCGAACACGATGCCGGCGAACGCCACCTCACGCCCGTCGGGCGAGAGGTCGTACTGGCCGCTCGGCTCCATCCAGTCGAACCAGGCCACCGACTCGGGGGTAAGGTCGCGCAGCGTTCCCGAGGCCAGCTCCAGCACGAACAGGTGCGGCACCTCGCCGGTGGTGAGCCAGGTATCCCAATAGCGGTACACGCGATCTTCGGTGACGTGCGCCCGAACCGGGTCCTTCTCGCGCCGCTCGTGCTCCTTGCGGGTGGCTTCGACCGACAGGTGCCCTTTGAGCAGCGGGCTCGCGAACACGATGCCCGAGCCGTCGGGGAGCCAGCGCGGATCGAGCACGCCGAGCGGCAGGTCGGTGAGCTTCTGCGCCTCGCCGCCGTCGAGCGGCATGACGTGGAGCTGGGTCTTGTCGTCTTCGCCCTTGCGCGTGAAGGCAAGCCGCTTGCCATCCGGCGAGAAAGCGGGCTCGTGGCTCGAGGACTCGAGCGCGGTGAGGGAACGCGGCTCGCCCCCCCTCGTGGGAACCAACCAGATCCGCCCTTTGCCCTTGTTCTGCTCCAGATCGTAGGTGGTGACGGTAACCGCGAATCGGGTTCCATCGGGCGACGGCACCGCCGATCCCACGCGAGGGATCGCCCACAGATCTTCGGCGGTGAACGGGTGCGATCTCCTGTCCTTGGACGAGCGGCCGGGGTAGATCGTCGCGGAAGCGGCGGTGAGAACGGTCATCGTGAACCCCCGTGGGGTACAGGTTCGACTCCGGCCCGGGTGCGACAGTCTATCAGCGTCCTGTGTTCCTAAGGAAGCGCGGCACTCGAATCGGCGGACGAGGAGGGCATCAGGCCGGCCCGGACCGCCTGCCTCCGAAGCCCGTCCAGATCGAGCGTCCGCAGGGCGTCGAAGAACTCCAGGCTGCGCGACAGCACCTGGCGCGCGCCCCCGGGCACCACCGCCGGAGACCGCCAGCCCGGATCGAAGGTGCGCGCGTACTCGAGCCAGCCGAGCGCGGTCGAGTCCCGGCCCCGTCCGACCTCGTAGTAGGCCCGGTCGAGCGCGCTGCGCGCGTAGAGCTCGCAGGTGAGAGCCCCCTGCATGTCGCGGCTCGCTCGCTCGGGCCGGAAGCGCCAGCGCGGAAGCCCCTGAGCCGAGTCGCCGCGATTGGTCACGATCCGGAAGGCGAGACCCTCCGGAACCACGTGAAGTGCGGGGTCCAGCCACGAGACGGCATCGCGGGTCATGAACACCGGCCGCTCGGCCAGGGCCGCCAAGACCAGCGCGTTCACCATGCCGCGGTGCGCGGCCTCGCTCTCAGGATCGCCGCTCGCGGCCACCGCCGGGGCGGCCGCATCGGCGGCGACCACTCGATCCATGGCGGGCCCGAGGCGCGTGCGAAGCCGCGGCGCGCGGCGCGCGAGCTCCTTCAGGTACCACGGGCGCTGGAGCAGATCCCAGTTCACCACCAGGAGGTCCCTGCGTAGGCCCTCCACCTCCTGCAGGTAGAGGCTCGCCGAAAGCCACTGGTCCCATTGGGACGTGAGCACCACGGCGTCGCGCGGCAACGGCTCGAGCAGCTCGCGCGCCAAGCCCTCGACCGGCGGATCTTTCGCCGCGATCTGGTCGCGGACCTGGATCCCGAACACCGCCGATACCAGGACGACGCCGGCCGCGAGCGCAGAGCGCGGCCCGAAGCGCCCGAGCACCCAGCCGAGGCCGGCCGCGATCCCGAGCCCCAACGCCAACATGGCGACGAGGTAATAGGGTCGGATGTCCATGATGCCGTAGCCACCCGCCATGACCACCGCCGTGACGAACAACAGGATCATGAG
This sequence comes from Candidatus Eiseniibacteriota bacterium, assembly GCA_036505355.1. Lineage (GTDB taxonomy): Bacteria > Eisenbacteria > RBG-16-71-46 > RBG-16-71-46 > RBG-16-71-46 > WS-8. The sequence goes on from DASXTP010000081.1 coordinate 6,172, forward strand.
CAGGGCGAGCCGGGGGGCGCGCAGCAGGAGCCAGGCCAGCCCCACCAGCGCCACGAGGAGGCCGGCATAACCCGTCTCCTTCGGCAGGTCCTCGAAGAAGTAGCGCGTGTGCATGGCGAAGGTCTGGCCGCTGGAGAAGAGCCAGGTCCGATACTCGCGGCCGGTGACGTGCTGGAGGAAGGCTTGGAGTGTCTCCGGATCCCCCCAGTCGAAGCGCGGCCCGAGCCGGGACCGCACCGGAAGGTACAGATACGGGGTGAGCCCGAGCAGGAACCACGGCATGAGCCCGGCGAGGCGTTTCAGCTCTCGGGCCTTGAGGCCGCGGCTCAGGGCGAAATAGGCCAGGAATCCGGGCGCGAGCAGCACCGTGGTCATGTGGTTCGTGAACGCCAGGCCGAGCACGTAGGCGAACCGCGACCCACCCACGCCGCGCCGCGTGAACCCGACGAAGGTGGTGGTCACGAGGGCGATCATCAGCTCGTGGAGTGAGTACACCTCGTAATGGCGGGCCTGATCCCACCAGTGGCCCGAGAAAGCGGTGGCGAGCGCCGCGCACGCCGCGCACATCGCGCGTGGCCGGAGAGCCTCGCCCAGGCGTGGGCCCGGCGACGGGGCCGGCAGGCCCATCAGCAGCTCGTCGAACAGCAGCACCAGCACGGCGGCGCTCGCCGCGGCGAGCAGGGCCGCGAGGGCGTTGAGCGCCAGGATCGGGCGCAGGGGCACGATCCCCGTGAAGAGGTGACCGAGCAAGGTGAAGATCGGGTATCCGGTCGGGTGGCCGATCCCGAGCGTCCGTGCCACCGCCGCCAGCTCCCCGCTGTCCACGTAGTCGATTCCTCGAACCACGGTCGCGAGGTAAGCGGCTGCGGTCAGCCCGAACACTACTAGGGCGGCGACTTCACGCGGGCCGAGGCCTGGCCTTGGAGCGATTTGCGCGGGCGGCGTCGCTGGCTCGCCCTGGGTGGAACCCGCCGCGCGTCGGTGGATGGGAGACGACACCATCGGAGTCTAGCAAAGGACCGGCGGCCGGCGGCGAACCCGAACCAACGTAGGAGCGGGCGGGGAGCGGCGCAGCCGGCCACCGGCCATGCTAGACTGCGTTGGAGACGCGGCACCACACGGCCGGCACGTCCCTGGGCCGCACCGTGCTTCTTGCTTCCCCGACCCTCCGGCGAGCGAGGGCCTCATTCCATGACCATGACCGAAGACCAATCGGAAACCCGGCGGACGAGCCCGCTCGACGACTTCAAGCTTCAGCTCCCGGACCCCGACCCGCAGGAGACCGCCGAGTGGATCGACGCGCTCGACGGCGTGGTCGAGAGCGCCGGTAAGGAGCGCGCCTACTTCCTGCTCCGCAAGGTCCTGAAGCGAGCGCGCCAGCTCGATATCGGGCTCGGCCCGCTGGTGCACACGCCGTACATCAACACCATCTCCCCGGAACAGGAGCCGCCCTTTCCCGGCGACGAGGGAATGGAGCTGCGGGTGCGCCGAATTATCCGCTGGAACGCCGCGGTCATGGTGTTGCGCGCCAACCACGTGTCCCCGGGGATCGGCGGCCACTTGAGCACCTATGCGTCGACCGCGAGCCTCTACGAGGTGGGCTTCAATCACTTCTTCCGGGGCAAGGACGAAGGGCCGGGCGACCAGGTCTTCTTCCAGGGCCATGGGGCGCCGGGGATCTACTCGCGAGCGTACCTGGAAGGACGCCTGTCCGAGAGCCAGCTCGACCATTTTCGGCGCGAAGGGGCGCGCGATCAGGGTCTCTCCTCGTACCCGCACCCGCGGCTGATGCCGGAGTTCTGGGAGTTTCCCACCGTCTCGATGGGCTTGGGACCCTTGAACGCCGTCTACCAGGCGCGCTTCAATCGCTACCTCCACCAGCGCGGCATCGCCGATACCTCGGGCCGTCGCGTGTGGGCGTTCGTGGGCGACGGCGAGATGGACGAGCCCGAGGCCCTGGCGGCGTTGGCCCTGGCGGGTCGCGAGCAGCTCGATCAACTGACCTTCGTCGTCAACTGCAACCTGCAGCGCCTCGACGGCCCGGTGCGCGGCAACGGCAAGATCATCCAGGAGCTGGAGGGTTTGTTCCGCGGCGCCGGCTGGAACGTGATCAAGGTGATCTGGTCACGAGACTGGGATCCGCTGCTGGCCCAGGACTACGACGGCGTCCTGGTCGAGACCATGAACGAGACGGTGGACGGCGAGTGGCAGCGGTACTCGGTGGAGAGCGGCGAGTACATCCGCCAGCACTTCTTCGGCAAGGACCCGCGGCTGCTGAAGATGGTGGAGTCGCTGAGCGACGACGCCCTGCGGTCCCTGCGCCGCGGCGGCCACGACTACAAGAAGGTCTACGCCGCCTATGCCGCGGCGGTCCAGCACCGCGGACAGCCCACGGTGATCCTGGCCAAGACCGTCAAGGGCTGGACGCTGGGGCCGGGGGCCGAGGCGCGCAACATCACCCATCAGGTCAAGAAGCTCAATCTCGAGGAGCTGAAGAAGTTCCGCGACCGGTTGGAGCTGCCGATCCCGGACCGCAAGCTGGCCGACGCGCCCTATTTCCACCCCGGGCCCGACAGCCCGGAAGTGCAGTACATGCTGGAGCGGCGTCGCGTGCTGGGCGGCTGTCTGCCCAAACGCATCGTGCGCGCGAAGCCGCTGCCCGCCCCGGGCGACAAGGTGTTCGCCGAGTTCGCGGCCGGCACCGGCGAGAAGCAAGCGGTGTCCACCACCATGGCGTTCGCCAAGCTGCTGCGCAACCTGGTACGCGACCCCCAGTGGGGGCGCCGGATCGTGCCGATCATCCCCGACGAGGCTCGCACCTTCGGCATGGAGGTGTTGTTCCGCGAGATCGGGATCTACGCCCCGTTCGGCCAGAAGTACGAGCCGGTGGACTCGAAGCTGGTGCTTTCCTACACCGAGAAAGAGACTGGCCAACTGCTGGAGGAAGGCATCACCGAGGCGGGCTCGACCGCTTCGTTCACGGCCGCCGGCACAAGCTACGCCACCCACGGCGAGCCGATGATCCCGTTCTACATCTTCTACTCGATGTTCGGCTTCCAGCGCACCGGCGACCTGATCTGGGCGTTCGGGGACGCGCGCGGACGCGGCTTCCTGCTGGGGGCCACCGCCGGTCGCACCACGCTCAACGGCGAGGGGCTGCAGCACGAAGACGGCCACAGCCACGTGCTCGCCTCGGTGGTGCCGAGCCTGCTCAGTTACGACCCGGCGTTTGCGTACGAGGTGGCCATCATCGTCCGCGAGGGCCTCAAGCGCATGTACGTGAACGGCGAGGACGTCTTCTACTACCTGACGCTCTACAACCAGGACTACCCGATGCCGCCGATGCCGTCCGGCGTCGAGGACGGCGTCCTCAGCGGCCTCTACCTCTATCGCTCGGCGGTGACTCAGGCCAAGCACCGCGCCCAGCTCTTCGGCAGCGGCGTGATCCTGTTGCAGGCGCTGCGCGCCCAAGAGATCCTGGCCGACAGGTTCGAGGTCGCAGCCGACGTGTGGAGCGTCACCAGCTATGCGCAGCTTCGGAACGAGGCGCTTTCGGTCGAGCGCTGGAACCGGTTGCACGCGAGCGAGCCGCCGCGAGTGCCGTACCTCACCCGAATCTTGGAGAGCGCGCCCGGGCCAGTGGTGGCGGCGACCGACTACCTGAAGCTGGTCCCCGACATGGTCGCCCGCTGGGTGCCGCGTCCCTTCACGCCGCTCGGCACCGACGGCTTCGGCCGCAGCCACACGCGCGAAGCGCTGCGGCGCCACTTCGAGGTCGACGCCGAGCACATTGTCGTGGCAACGCTGGCGGCGCTGGCGCAGCAGGGCCGAGTCTCGGCGGCTGTGGTGCAGGGCGCGATCCAGGAGTTCGGCATCGACCCGGAGCGGCTCGATCCGCGGGAGGGGTAGATTCCGCTCCGGGCCTCACAGGACGGCGCGGCAGAAAACCGTTGAAGGTGGCTGTTGTCGGAGTGCAGAATTCGGCCGCAACGGCGGACCTCGGAACCCCGGTCCGAGGGACGGGTCGTAATGCTGGACCAAGGCCGCGCCCTCCCTCGCGCATCCGTCCCTGACGCGCGGCCTGCAACGGCTCTCGGCGCTGGAGGCCTCGCGTGTCCAGAGTTGGCCGCATCGTACGCCGCATCATTTCCGGGGTGCTGAGCATTGTGCTGCCTACGCTCGCTCCCGCGGCGGCCCACGCCATATCGAGCCGCACCTTGTTCACGCCCACCGGGGCCGCGCCGGGCGATTACTTCGGCCTCTCCGTGGCGGGCGCCGGGGACAGTCGCGCTGTACGACGTCGCCGGCCGGCGGGTGAAATCGATCGCTCGCGGTGGTTTCGAGGGAAGCCAACAGCTCGTGTCGTGGAACGGCCGTGACGACGGCGGCCGCCCGGTCAAGAACGGACTCTACTTCCTTCGCTCGCAATCGAGCGGAGAGGAGCATCGACTGAAGGTCGTGGTAGCGCGATGAGAGGCTGGACTCAGAGCCTTGCCCTAATGGCCGCGCTGCTCGGCCTGTGGACCGGGACCGGGGCCGCCGCCACCACCTTGTTCGGCCTGGTGGACACCGGCGAGCTGTACATGTCCCCCGACCAGGGCGCGAACTGGACCGCGGTCTCCACCCTGCCGGTGCACGACGCCGTGGCGCTGGGTGCCGGGGGCAGCACCTCGGAGCTCTACCTGGCGAGCCGCTCCGGGGGAATCTACCGCTCGACCGATGCGGGCATGAGCTGGACGGCCACCGGAGCGCTTTCGGCCAGCGACGTGGCCGACCTTCTGGTGCGCGCCGATCTGTCGCTGCTGCTCCTGACCGCGACCGGCGGAGTGCATCGCTCTACGGATCAGGGCGCCAACTGGACCGCGCTCGCGGCTTTGACGGGCTCGGACTTCGTGAGCCTGACCCAGACCGGGGCCAACCAGCGGCTCTACGCCCTCACCCGGAGCGGCGGGGTTTACGAGAGCACCGACGGGGGATCGAGCTGGACCGCGAAGGGAGCTTTCACCGCTCCGGACGCGGTCGAGCTGCGCGGCGTGAGCCTCACGCTCTACGCCTTGACCGGGAGCGGGGATATCCACAAAAGCATCGATGCCGCTTCGAGCTGGACCGCGGTGGGGACGCTATCGCAGGTGGGGATGACCGGGATGACCACCGACGGAACGAGGCTGATCGCCACCACCGGCGCGGGCGAGGTGACGACCTCGGCGGACGGGATGAGTTGGACCTGGATCGGAGTGATCAACCAGCTCACGGTGACGGCACTCGGCACCGACGCGCCTGCGACCACGGGGGTGGAGCCCGTGGCGGCGGAGGAAGCGCTCCTCCAGCTCGCGCCGCCGTGGCCGAACCCGGCCAGGGCCGGCTCCGGGATCGCTCTTTCCCTTCGGCTGCCGACTGCGCAGGGGCTGTCGGTGGACCTCGTCGATCTCGCGGGCCGGCGGGTGGCCGCCCGCTTGCCGGAGACTCTCCCCGCCGGGCTCACGACGCTGCGTTGGACTCCGAAGGTCGAGAAGGCCGGTCTCTACTGGCTCCGCATTCGCACCAACGGCGGCCTCTCGGCGCGGGCCAAGCTGGTGCTACTGCCGTAGGAGGACGGGATCCGATGGTGAGGGCGTAGGCCGCCGTCACCGCGGTCCTTCGGGCAGCTCCAGGAGCCGCACGTCCTCCAGGTCCACCGGACGACCCGCGGCCCGCTTCGAGGCAATCAGGTCCTGTTTCGAAAGCACGAAGAACGCCTGCCCCTGGTAGTCGAGAGTCTGACGTTCAGTCCAGGCGCGTGGAAAGAGGAGTCCGGGGGCCTCGGTCAATACATCGACGCGCACGCGATCCTTGAAGACCGTGATCTCGTTGGCCAGCACCGCCTCGGGGGTGGTAAGCGACGCCGTGCCGAGGCCCGCCTCGGCCAGCGCGGCGAGGAGCCGCCGGGTGTTGTCGAGGGTCGCTTCGATCAGGATGTCGAGATCGAATGTGGCCCGCGGGACACCATGGAGAATGGCGGCAATCCCACCGATGACGACGTATCGGACTTCATGGTCTTGAAACGATCTGAATACGTCCGAGAGCCTGTTGAGCATCCCTCTTGTCCGCCACGTCGGGGTTCACGGCAAGGGCCAAGTCCGTGAAAGAACAAAGCACCTCCATCCGCTCTCCCATGGTCAGCGAGCGGAACCACCGGGCCTTGGCTTCCGGTGTCTCCTCGACGCGATCGTGCGACACTTCGAGAATCACGAGACGCACGTTATCAGCATGCGGATGCGACATCAACGCGATCGCAACCGATCCTGGCGTCGAAGCCCTGGGGCAACGACCACGGTGTCCCCGGCGCCCCACGACCCAACCGCGCGGCGGCCTTCGCTCGACCGCCGCCGCCCGCTGGCGGTGCTCCTCGATCCCGCGGCCAACTTCGGGCCCACCCCGACGACCCGAGCCACCCTCTAGCCATCCTCGGTCCTTCCGGGCTACCGTTGTGCGATGCGCACGCCGATGGTCACCAGGACTTCGCCGGCCCAACGTCCACAACTCCCTCACGCCGAGGCCGATCGCGCGGCAGACGAGCGCCACCTGGTCGAGGGCCTGCTCGCCGGCTCGCCGGAGTGCGTGACCGAGTTCCTCGAACGGACGCACCATCCGGTGTTCTGCATGGCCTGCCGACTGACCCACGATTCGGAGCTGCGTCGCGACTGGGCCCATGCCGTGGTGCTCGGAACCCTCGAAGACCTGCGCCACGGTCGCTTCGTCTATCGCCGCCCGGGAAGCTTGTGGGCGTGGTTCCGCAAGCGCGCATACTACCGGCTGCTCGACGAGTATCGGAGACACCGGGCTTGGCTGGCGCGCAGCGGGGCGCTCGATCCCGGCGGCCCCTCGAGCGAGTTCGCAGAGTTGGCGGGAACCGACGATCCCGCCGCCGAGATGGAGCGCCTCGAGCTGCGGCGTGCCATCGAGACCTGCCTCGACGCGATCGACAACCCGGACCACCGGCGAGCCCTGTCGTTGCGCCTGTTCGACGATCTGCCGTACCAGGAGATCGCCACCGCGATGGAAGCGCCGCTCAACTCGGTGCGGGCCTGGATCCGACGGGGACGCCTGGCGCTGCGCAGATGCCTCGCCGCCAGGATGGAAGGGATCGGCGAACGACCATGACGGTGAAGACTGCAACTTTCTCGCGCGGCAGGCCGTGTTCTGGGCCGGGAAAACCCCAATGACGCGCCATCACGATCATTTGCGTGAGCTGGTCCTCGTCTATGAAGAGCTGGAGCCGGAAGAGAAGAGCATGGCCGACGCACACCTCGGCGAATGTGCCGACTGCGCGTCCCTGCTGGCGAAGCTCCAGCGTCTCGAGCAGACGAGCGACCTTCGTGGTGCTGTTCCCGAGCT
>DASXTP010000082.1:0-26012 GCA_036505355.1 Candidatus Eiseniibacteriota bacterium
CTTGAGCTTCGCCGAATACCGCCGCGTTGATTTGGCCATCGCCGCGAATCCTCCCTGCGCAGTGCATCTCGACGATGCCCCCGCGCGCCGCGGCGGTCAACGCCACATTCACCCCATGTCCAATAGGCGGGGGTCATGACCCAGGCCAACGGCGGAGTGGCGAGACTCGCCGTCCAAGGCAGCTCCCAGTGCCACGCCGCGTCGCATGAGGGAGTCCCGGGGCAGGAACTCGTTCCCGCCAGCCGCCCCGCCCAAGCCGATGTGGAGGCAGGTCTTGCGTGAGCCGGATTCCGCGATAGCAACCCCACTCGTCGCGAGGATGCCGACGAGGAAAACCACCCTAGCCGCAGCGTGTGCGTTCATGCGTTCCCCCCGCTCGGAGCCCCGCGGAGTTCCACCGGCCCCGGGTCGCCGTCACGTTGGGAAACGCCGCGTTGCCCGAAAGCGGCCGCGACTCAGACGCCGACAGCGCGCCTTTCCGCGCGTCTGCCCAACAGCCCGCCGCTATTTTGCCGCGAGACTCGCCAAAACGCGGTGGCACTCGGAGCGATAACGAGGGATCCATGGCTTTCCGGCGGGGCCAGCCTCCGAGTACAGAACCATTACGAAATAGTCGTTGGCCGAGTCACGTGGGAAGAAGAGGAACAAGCACCCGCGGCGGCGGCTCGATCTCAAGGAACGCCGTCCCAGGAACCTACCTCTCCGTATGAACAAACGCCGCGCCGAACGAAAGTGGCCGCGGCTATCGAACGACCGCCGGCGGACTCTTGCGCGTCTGCCCCAGCGCCTCGAGGGCTGACCAGGCAGTCCGAGGAATCCCCCGATTGCCCAGCGCCAACGAGCACGGACTCGAGTGGAGGCTCAGGTCCGGAAGGTGGCTGGCGAAGACGGTTTGCGACCACGCCCAACGGGCTCTATTCTGAGCGCGCCCTCGATAGCTCTGGAACATCGGCGGGGAGTAGGGAAACGGACGCAGCGAGGCGGAAACGGCCAGTGGGTTCGAACGATCCCCCGAAGGACACTCGCCTGCGCAGCGACACGGGAGCCCATTTGTCCCACGTCATGGTGCTCCCGATGAATCCGCCCAACAGCCCTCCGCCTGCCACTCCGATGTAGAACGGCGCGGAAGAGACTTCGTGGTGTGGCGGCTGTGCGCCAAAGGCGCCGGCGAGTGCTTCACCGAAGTCGTTGCTCATCTGCCGAAACTGGACGACCATTCCACCGATTAAGCCTCCCGTGGCTCCGCCGATGAGAATCCCACGGCCCAGGTAGTTGTGATGCGAGACGCTCAGTTCGACCTTAGCTCGGTCGTCCAGCAGCACGCGCGTCGGGGCACCAGGGATGTCTTGGCGTTCGAGCCGAAGCGTGTCTCCGAGCACCGCGAGGACGCGACCCACCACAGGTGCCCGGCCAAGAGAGGAGTTCGAGATTCGTACGCGCGCCCCGGGTTCGAGTCTGTTTTGACGATCGCTGACTTGCGAGGTGGCCGGACCCGGAAACGGGACCAGGGTGTCGGGCACGGCTATCGGGGACTGCGCGTAGAGCGTGTCGGGGAGCCTTCCGATATCCGCCAGCAACTCCCCGATGGCTTCGGCGAGCGCGGCGGACAGCGCGTTGGCGTAACCGCCGCCTGATGCAGAGAAGCTCAACCCCGAGCCTCTTTGGACCGAGTAGTGTTTGGCGAAAATCTCATTGCCGCCGCTCGTGACCCGGGCCATGAAGGAGACATTCCCTCGATAGGTGAAGTAGGCGTCGCCAAAGACCGTGAGCACGTCGCCCGAGAGGACGCGCGCGCCTACAAGAGCCCCGGTGGCTTCCGTCTGGGTGACCTGATAGCCCGCCCCTTCGAGCTCGAGCTTGACCGCGTCCGTCACCCAGTCAGCGACGTCGTTGTCGGCCAGAACAGCTGCGGTGCGCATCCCCAGCGCATTGCGCACGGTCCCTATCGCTGCCCGGTCTTGGCGCAGATCGTTGAACCGGACCAGGATGATCGGCAGATGGACCGACGCCTTCGTGCTCTCAGCGTGGGCAACGCCAGATTCCGATACGCTGGAGCGGGGCGGATAGGTCAGGAGGACGTGCCTTGCACCGAATGCGCAGCCGCTCGACGAGGCCGCGAGCGTTAGGGCTACGAAAGCGAGGAGAAACTGCCGAGAGGCAGCCAGGGTTCCTCCGTCGGTCTTGATCCGATCGGCGAACGTTCGCGTCGGCAGCGGCCTGCGCGCTGCCTTCGCCTTCAATCGCAGTTGCCCAGGCACGACATAGCGATGATTTGCTGTCTCGTAGAGTTTGTCGGCACGCGCGATCGCGATGGCTGCAACGGAAGCGAACGTCGCGGTGAACACGAATCTTTCAGATCTGGACGAGCACATTCCATCCCCCTTCGGGGCAGCGTCGCCTGCCTCTCCCAGACGATCGGCCGGGTTGACGTGCGGCCTTGGAAAACGGCGCCCCCCCCTACAAACGCCGCGCCCAGTGAAAGCGGCCGCGACTCTCGCACCACCGCCAGCGTCTGGGGGCGGCGGTAGGCTGCCAGCCCGGCGCTGCAGGCGTCCCTCGCCCAGCGACGCGCCCTCACCTCGATGCCCGGTCGGCCTCGGTCCGGAACAGATCGAGGTGGAATCCACCGGTGAGCTTCAGGACGCGCTGATCGAGCTCCCGCGCTTGGGGAATCCACGCTGCATCCATGGTCAGGCCCAGTATTCGGGCTCCGAAGCCGAAGGTTTCATCATGGATGTCGCCCAACGGATCGGAGTAATAGCCACCACGAAACGCCAGGCGAACAAGGCTCGAATAGTCCAGGTATCCCTCGACGCCTCCGTTCACGGTGTGGAAGTCATTGGTCACCAGGGATTGATTGAAATCCAGCACTGCGGTTCCCCCCGTCTCGAACCCATCCGCCAGCGAAACGGGGAGATTCACGGCGACCCCAACCTTGGCGTTCCGACCTAGTGGGTCCGCCTTGTCCTCGTTGGGGAAGTGCGCGCTTGGGCCTAGATTCTGAATATTCAGACCAAGACTCAGGCCGAGCGGCTTCGTTGGAACACGGTAGAGCGCCCCCAGATCGAATCCGAAGGTCGTGGCTTCACCGCTGAGCGACTTGGGCGCAATCTGAATGCGGACCCACTTGAGCGTCGCCCCGACGGAGAGGCGGGGGGAAACCCTCATGCCGACGGAGGCTGCAGGGGAGATCTCGTTCGAAGTGAAGGGGCCGGTCCCAAAGTCCTGCTCGCCATAGGACAAGCGAGTGAAACCCAGGCCGATTCCGCCGAACGCCCGAAGAGGGAAAGCTCCGGCACCGTGGTAGTAGCGCACATCGGCGTTTGGCAGGCCCGGGACCAGCTCGCTGTAGGTCAGTTGGGCGCTGACTTTGTCTGCGAATCCGAGGACCGCCGGGTTCCACCACACCGCTTCGCTGGGATCGCCGAGAAGCGCCACGCCTGCTGCTCCCATGCCATTCTGTCGGGCCCCCGGCTGGATGTCCAGGGAACGACCTATGCCCTGGGCGCAAGCCGTGCCGGCCAGCAATAGGCCGAGGGCGACGATCCCACCGCGCGAAAGCGCCGTGGCGGAGCAGGCACTGACAAGCACGATTCGAGCAAGACGGCGCATGCGATCCCTCCCCGACGACAAACCGTAGCTCTGCCATCCGCCACGCGCCCGCGTCGCGCACAGGCCGATCGACCTTCCGCGAATCATCGTACTACCGCCAGGGTTTGGGTCCGCGTCTGCCCCAGCGCCTCCACCGTCACCAGGTAGATCCCGTCAGCGACCACGGAGCCCTCGCGGTCCCGCCCGTCCCACCGCACCAGGTTCGCTCCCGGTCCGAAGGACTGGCCCGCCACCACCTCTCGCACCAGCCGCCCCGCCCGGTTGTAGACACGCACTGTCACCGATGAGGCCCGCCCAAGCGTGAAGGAGATTATCGGCAAACGCGGGCATCCAACTGATCGTCCGTCGGTGACACTCGACCCGCGGCGCGTCGCATGGCTATCGCACCACCGCCAGGGGACTCTTGCGGGTCTGCCCCAGCGCCTCCACCGTCTCGCGGGGCGTTGGGCTACCTTCAAACGCGGGCGCGGGAAAGGCGCTCCGTCGCAGGCACCGGGCGATAATGAAGGATCGAAACATGACGACACCCATGTTCCTATCCCTCTCTCCCAGCCCAAACGGCGCGGCCAGCCTCGGACGTCGTCGCCGCCATCTCGCGCAGCTCCGCCAGCATCTCCTCTGCGCTCGCGTATCGGTCCTCCCGCGCCTTCTCCAGCGCCTTCAGGATGATCGCCTGGGTCCGCGGCGAGATCTTGGCATTCAAGACTCGCGGCTCGGGCGGCGACTGGTTCAAGACCATGTACATCAGCTCGTGAGGCACATCGTCGGGGAAGGGCCGGCGGCCGGTCGTCATCTCGAACAGGAGCATGCCGAGCCCGTAGAGGTCGGTCCTCGCATCGGCCGGCTCGCTCCGCAATACCTCCGGGGCCATGTAGGCCAGCGTGCCCACCACGCCCCCCGACTCGGTCAGGCTTCTCGAAACCGTGGTCGAGTCCTGTCCGAGCAGTTTGGCGACCCCGAAGTCGAGCACCTTGGCGTCTCCCTCGGGAGTCAGCATGACGTTCCCGGGCTTCAGGTCCCGGTGCAGCACGCCGCGGCCGTGTGCCTCGGCCAGGGCCTCGGCGATCTGGATCCCCAGCACGAGCGCCTGCCGCTCGGGCAGCGGACCGCGCTCCAGCAGCTCAGAGAGCGGCCTCCCGGAGACGTACTCCATGACGATGAAGTCGGTCCCGTCCTGGCTGTCGAACTCGAAGATGGTGGCAATGTGCCGGTGGTTGAGCTTCGAGAACGCCAGCGCCTCGCGCCGGAAGCGCCGGCGCATGGCTTCGTCGGCGAGGTCACCGCCGGTCAGCACCTTGACCGCGACGTCGCGGGGCAGGCGCGCGTCGCGGCCGCGATAGACCACGCCCATGCCGCCGGCGCCCAGCTTCTCGACGATGTCGTAGTGCGAGAGCTTCTGCCCCACCAAGGCCTCGGGGAGAAACCGCTGCTGCACGCTGCGGCCTTCCCGAATGTCCTCCTCGCGCCGGCTCGACCGGCGCTCGAGAAACATGTAGCGATGGCTCCCGATCCCGGCATAGATCAGCGGGGCGAGCGCCAACGCCGCGCTCGGCGGAGTGTCGATCCCGAACGCGGCCAGCAGGAGCCAGTCGGCGGCGGCGACCCCGAGCACCGTGAGTCCCATGGCGAGCGCAGCCCTCGGAATCGATTGGACCGCAAACCGCCAACCGAGGAAACCGCTCAAGGCGCCGAGCACGATCAGGTAGAGCCAGCCCGGAGGGCGGCTTAGGAACCCGTCCCGCAGCAGGTTGTCGATGGCGTTCGCATGGATGTAGAGCAGCGGCGTCGCCGCGGCGAAGGGCGTGGTGCCCACGTCCTCGGAGACTTCCCGCTGGGAGGTGAGGCCGAGGAGGACGATCCGCCCGGCGAACGCCTCCCGCAGCCGTTGCGCCCGACCGGCCCGATACCACTGGAGCGCCTCCAGCATCGAGTAGGTATGTCGAAACGCGCCGCGGTCGCCCGCGAAGTCGATGGCGGTGGAGCCATCGGCTTGGAGCGGCATCCGGGAACGGCTGCCGTCGCGCCAGCGCACGACGGCCGAGCGGTTCGACCACCGGACCGCCGCGGGTGAGGCGGATCCTCGATAGACCCCGAACACGCTCAGCGCGAGCGACGGATACACCCGATCCCGGTAGCGGATCAGCATCGGCAGCCTGCGGATCGCGCCGTCGCGGTCCACGACGACGGTGAGGTGACCCAGGATCTTCGAGGCGGCGAGCAGTTCCGGGTACGGGAGCGCCGCGCTCGTGGCCCAGGCGGCCTGCGCCCGCACGGCAGGCAGGCCGTGCGAGCGGAGGATTACCCCCGCCTCGGGGGTCAGCGGGTCGGCGTGGGGAGCGGAGCCCTCGGCGTGGAACCAGATCGCCTGAACGACGTTCTCGTAGCTCGAGGTGACCTGGGCGAGCAGGCGGTTCCACTGCGGATCCTGGTTCCTGTCCTCGGGAAACTGAAGATCGACGGCGATCGCGCGGGCGCCCGCTTCTTCCAGGGCGGCAAGCAGCAGGGCGTAGGAATCGCGCGGCATCGGCCACGCCCCATAGGCGCGGATGGTCGCGTCGTCCACGCCCACGATCGCGATCGCATCCGAAGCGATGCGTTCGCCGCGCAGGCGGAACCGCCAGTCCAGCAGCCTGAGATCGAAAGTCTCGAACACGCCGGAGACGTACAGCACCGCTAGGACCAGCCAGCCCAGGAACGCGATGCTCAGGCCGTGGGCAATTTGCTGGCGGCGGGTTTGCGAGTCGGTGCGAGCCACTTCAGTCTCCTAGCGCTTCCAGTACACGAGCATGGCCGCCTCCGCCGCAGCTCCGGCTCGCGGGCCGGCCGAGCGCCACAGCGGGCGTTTCTTCTCCTTCGTGTCGGGCCTGCCGCTCGCCGCGCCGGCGCGCGCCGAATCCGCAGGCACTTTGCGGGCCGCGGCACGCAGCAGGGTGAGCACTTCCTCCTTGCTGACGTAGGCGCGCTGCTCGGCTTTGGGGGCTTCGGGCTTCCGCTCGCGATATCGAAGCCCGAGCAACCCGGCGGCCGCCTGGGCTCCCCCGGCCCGGCGCACGCCTTCGGCCGCCCGCGCGGACGCCGACTCCTCCTCCCCCAGCAGCAGGAGCGCCGTAGCCTGGTTGAGCACGATCCCCGCGTCCGTGCTGTCCGCATCCTGGGCCTGTTCGTAGAACGCCAGTGCCAAGTCGGGCTCGCCGCGGAGCAACGCCACGTTCCCCAGGTTGGTGAGCGCCCGCGGGTCGCCGGGCGCGTGGGAGAGGAGCGAGGTGAACACCGACTCGGCCGCCGCGGGCCGGCCCAGCAGCGCCAAGGTGATGCCCAGCTCGCATTCGCTCTGCGACGCCTTCGGCGCTTCAGCGGCGCCCGCCGGCGCGGCGTGGACAAGCAGAGCCAAGAGGACCCAAATCAGACGGCCCGTTCGGGGACTACGATTCTTCGACATGGGCGGTCTCCTCGGCACTCCCTGCTCTCCTCATGGTCTCCTGCGTCTCCTCACGGCTTCCAGTAGAGCAGGTTCGCGAGCGCGGCTTCCCCGGCGCGCCCGGCCGCGATCCGGCTGGTCCATCTTCGCTGAGAGCCGGCGGGCGGCTGAATCGGCTCCGGCTTGCTCGCGACGCCCGGGGCGGGGACCTTGCGGAGCGCGGCCTTCAGGAGCTGCCGCGCCTCCTCTTGCGACATCTTCTCCGCGCCTTCGCGTTCCGCGCCCACCTCGGGCGCGAGCCCCAGCAGTCGACACGCCGCATCGTACCCGCCGCTCAGCGCCATCCCCTTCGCCAGCGGCTCCTCCGCGCCCAGCGTGTCGCCACTCGCGTAACGCACCAGACCGAGGTTGAGCCACGGACCCGCGTCCTTCTCCTCCGCAACCAGCGACGCCTGATAGTGCTGGAGCGCGCCCGGCACGTCGCCCTTGGCCGCGAGCACGTTGGCGAGATTGTTGTGGGTGCGGGCCGGGTTGGTCTCGACCGTGAGCGCCTGCTCGAGCTTCGCCTCGGCCTCGTCGAGCTTGCCCGCGACAAGGTAGACGTGGGCGATCTCGTTGAGCGCCTCGGGGCTGGCCACGAGCCCCTTCTGAGCCCCTTCGTACCGGCCGGCGAGGAAGGCGGCTCGCCATTCGTCGATCGCCTTGAAGTCGGCGCGGGTCTGTTCCGTGAGTCGGGCGGCATCAAGCTGCGGGGCGGCAGCCGGCTCTCCCGGCACGTCGGCCGGCTCGTATCGGGATTGGGACTCGTCGACGTCCACCAGGGCGAGCTTCCCGCGCGCGGCCCAGCTCGCGTAGGCCTCGGCGCCCGCGCGCCAAGCCTGGGCGAAGCCTTCTTTCAGCGCGGTGGTCTCGACCGGGATCCAGACCTCCTCGTCGTTCACCACGTAGCGGCTTTCGTCGAGCGCCAGCGAGAGGCGGTTCCGCTCGTGGACGCCGGTGTCGACGAGCAGGAACAGGTGGCCCGGCACATCCACGAGCTGGGTGGAGATCCCCACGTTGCCGAGCAGGGCGGCGTAGAGCACCGAGGTGTCGTCGCAGTCGCCCGTGCGCCGAGCCAGGGTCTCGCGCGGATAGGACACCGCATCGACCGCGCGGGGTGTCTCGGCGATCGAGGAGTATGGGTTGTTGGGGTCCGGGACGTAGGTGATGCCGAGCGTCCCCAGGGCGTCGAACAGCGCCGCCGCATGGGCGATGTTGCGGCCGGCCGGTGGGCCCTCCCCTTCGGCCGCGGCCACCCGCACCGCCTGGCGCGCCACGCCATCCACCACCGGGTCGCGGCTGGTGACGAACGCCGCCGCCTGGGCGACGCCCGCGCTCCAGTCGATCGCGCCCGGGCCATACGCCACGCAGCGGGCCGAGGCCTTCTCGGTACGAGGAAGGCGGCGGCTCTGGTAGCTGGCCGAAACCTCCACCTGGACGGGACGGTCGCCACGCTGCCGCATGACGTCTTCCGAGAACACCGCGGTGAGCGCGATCGGCTGCGCGGCCTTGGGCCGCAGCACCACCTCGTGGTCCGATGGGGCCCCCATCAGCTCTGGCACGAAGACGCGCACCGTGGCGGCAATCGGCTTGTCGTCCAGGTTCCGGACCAGCACCGAGCCGAAGGGCTCGCGCGCGTACGTCTTGTAGAGCGACCCGTAGAGGTCCCGTGCCTCGACCTTCTCGATCCGGATCTGGGCGGGGTTGAAGTTGAACGCCATGCTCAAACCGAAGTGGCTGGTCGATCCCAGGACCGGGTGATCGACCAAGGCGTAATCGAACCGCAAGAGCCCGAACTTGATCCCGGCTCCGAACGAGGTGGTGATCCCGTCCGAGGCGTCCGGATCCTCTTCGAGCCCCGCACGCAGCGCGAGCTGGGGCAGCGCCTGGTACTCCGCGCCCAGGTGGTAGCGATCGTCCACGTCGAGGGCGAGCAGCGCGTCCTTGAACAGACCATACGAAGCCCCGACCCGAAACCGCCGCGGATAGGCAACCACGGTGCCGTTGCCCTCGGCGTATGAGAGCTTGGTATCAAAGGCATCCTGGAGGATCAGCGCCAGGCGCAGCCGATCGAGGGGGGTGGCGAGCATCCCGAGGTCGGCGCCCACTCCCTGGCCGCGCCGCACCGAGACGCCGTCGAGCGAGGTGCGGCGGGTGAGGTACTTGAGCGTTGCGCCGGCTGAGAGAAACGCGGCCACCTTGCGGCCGTACGAAAGGTCGATTCGATTCTCGCCGAAGTCCAGCTCGGTGTCCTCGAAGCCGGAGTGATACCAGTCGATGGCAGCGGCGTGCCGGGGGCTCAAAGGCAAGACGAAGGCGGCGAAGTTGTCCTTGATCCCGGTGTTGAAGAGGTTGGCGTGGGCGCCGGTGATCTCCTGATGTCCGATCCAGGGCAGGCCGGCCGGATTCCAGTACGACGCGGTCGCGTCGTCGGCGATCGAGCAGAAGGCGCCCCCCATCGCCAAGGCCCGGGCACCGAGCGGAACCTGGTCGGCCGATTCGGCGAAGCCGTTGGCCGGCCCGAGAGCCAGGGACGCGGCCAGCACCAGGGCAAGACTCCAGGAAGACGGCCTGATCGAGTACACGAAATCCTCCACGACAAGAGCCGTAGCTGGCCCTTGAAGGCCTGCCTCACTTGGCACCTTCCCTGGTGGTATTAACGCCGCGCCGGCGAGAGTGGGCCGCGCCCCGTGGTTCGCGGCGGGGCGGACCGATCGCGATGCTGGCTGCACACCGCTGGCGGTGGCCACCGGGCCGGGGGTTGGCCGGACGGCCTCCGACGGGGCCCGGGGGACCGAGCAAGAGCTTAAGACGCGGCTCCCGCTGCGCCAACTCCTAATGAGGCAGTCGCGGGAAGCGTGTCCCCGCTGGGATCCGCGTGAGCGTCGGCGCAGCACTCGGCCCGGCAACGAATGACGGCCACGCCCCGCGTTCCGGTTGCCTTGCCCCCATCAGGGCACCCGATAAGGCCACCTGGCGACGCGTGAGAGTGATAGACTGCGCCCGGCGGAGGGAGACCAGCATGCCCCCACAAGGAAGTGGCGCGACGCAGCGGACGTGGAGGCTCGCGTACGGGCTGATGCTCATCGCTCTCGTCGCGTGCGCCCGCGAGCCGAAGCTCAAGCCCACGGGCGAGATCAGCTTCTCCAGCCAGAGCTACTCGCGCCAGAGCGCCGACTGCGACAGCGCGTCCAGTCCGTGCGCAAGGATCCGAATCCAGTACCCGGAGATCACCGGGGCCCCCAAGCCAGGAATCCGGGACTCCATCCAGGCCTGGATCCTCGATTTCGTGCTCCGGCGCACCGACGACACGCTGCGTGCGCCGAGCGTGGACGCGGTGATCGAGAGCTTCCTCGAAGGGTTCGAGGAGCTCCGCCGCCAGTATCCCGAAGCGACCCAGCCCTGGGAGGTGGATCGGCAGGTTTCGGTGCTACCGAGCGTGCCGGGGATCTTCAGCCTCGAGGCGCGCGAGTTCTCGGCGACGGGTGGCGCCCACCCCAACTCGAGCATCCAGCTCGCCAGCTTCGAGGTCGGTTCGGGACGGCGGCTGAGCCTCTCGGACTTGTTGGTGACCGGCCACGGCCCGCCGCTCTCGGCGCTCGCCGAGAAGGCGTTCCGTGCCGCGCGCGGGGTGCCGGCCGATTCCTCGCTCGAAAATGTGGGGTTCTGGTTCGAGGGCAGCCAGTTCCGACTGCCTCGCAACTTCGCGGTGACGGCCGACGGTCTGCGCTTCTACTACAACGCCTATGAAGTGGGGCCGTACGTGCTCGGAGCCACCGACTTCTTGGTTTCCTACGACGACCTCTCGGGCCTGATCCGCTCCGACGGGCCGCTGGCGTCACGGGCGCCCCGCGCACCAAGCTAGCCAGGACGGGAAGCGGCCCTATTTCAGCTTCTCCAGCACCACCGCAGCCCGCTCAACCGCCCCACGAATCGGGCCGACCCCGGCTCCGTACGCCACCGGATCCTTGTCGAGCACGGCCTGGCCCAGCCTCGGCAGCGACACCGGCGCGTAGCCGGTGTTGAGCCCCGGCGAGTACAGCTCGTGCCGGAACCACACCCGCCCCGGGAGTCCCGGGCCCAGGAAGGTGCGCTCGATCGAGATCAGCGCGGCGTCGAGCGCGGCGGCGCTGCCGCCCGGCCAGGCCCCACCCGCCAGCGCCTGGCCCTCACGCGCCTCGAGCGCCCTCGCCGCTTCGCCCAGCCGCGCCCCCGCCGCGCGCAGCGGCGCCAAGTCCCCCTTGAGCCGCTTCTCCCCTTCGAGCCCCGCGTTGGCGTCGTCGGCGCGCTCCTCGATCGCTTGCAACTCGTCGAGCACGAACTGGGCGGTGCTCGAGTAGTGGAGCGGCAACGCCTCGGCCTCGGCGAGCCGCAGCGTCAAGCGCGACCACAGCTCGGCGATCGCGACGTGGAAGGCGTACCCGGGGTCCATCACACGGTCCAGGTACTCGAAGTCGTCGTACTGCGAATGGTACGTACCGTGGATGCCCTCGAATCGCAGATCGAGCGACGGAATGCCGAGGTGGTCGACGAACGCGGTGTAGTCCGAGCCGCTGCCGAGCGGCGCGACGTTCATCTCGAACGGCCGCTCGGGCTCGCCGCGCCATCGCCGCTCTCGGTTCTTGTGCGCCCACTCGATCTTGCCTTCGGTCCAGGCCTTGTCCTTCCAGGTCTGGAACACGCTCCCGCTCTTCTTCTCGGGGTCCGGCACCTGCTGGGACGCCTCCACCAGCAGGTCGCGCAGCGCGTGGCAGCCGTTGACACGGAAGTCCTTCCCGCTCACCGCCACGTCCACGTTGAGGTAGGCGAGCACCTGCTTCGCCAGAACCTCGGCGTTCGTCTCGCACCATTCGGTCGAGCCCAGGAGCCCGTATTCTTCGCCGTCCCACGAGCACAGGACGATCGTGCGCCGCGGGCGCCACCCGCTCTTCGCCAGCTCGCCGATCCCGCGCGCCATCTCGAGCAGGGCGATGGTGCCGCTGTTGGGGTCGATCGCGCCGTGGTTCCAGGCGTCGCGGTGGTTCCCGCACACCACCCACTGGTCGGGCCGCTCGCGGCCTTGGAGCTTGGCGATCACGTTCCAGATCGGGCGTACGGCATAGTCGTGCTGAGTCTTCAAATGAAGCTTCGCCGGGCCCGGACCGACGTGGTAGGTGAACGGCAGCGCGCCCTGCCAACCGGCCGGGGCCACCGGCCCCTCGATCCGCTCGAGCGCTTTCTGCGCCTCGGCCCAGGCGATCGGGATCGAGGGGATCTTGGGGATGCCCTTGACCTCCGAGGGCTTGAGCCGCCGGCCGCCGGCACGCGAGGGGAACCCGGGCGTGGTGGGATCCCCGGGACCCTCGGAGAGGAACTGGACGCTGCCGCGCTGGATGGCGTCGCTCGGGCGGGTTTGCCCGCGCGGATAGGGATCACCCTTGGCGAAGCCGTCATCGGCGGGATCGCTGTAGATCACCACCGCGGCCGCCCCCGCGCGCTCCAGGTTCCGCACCTTGAGGCCGCGGAAGATCTTGCCGTAGCGCACCAGCACCACCTTGCCGCGCACGTCGACTCCCAGCTCGACCAGCTTCTTGAGATCGTCCACGTCGCCGTAATTCGCGTACACCACCGCGCCGGTCACGTCGCCGGCCGCGGCGTAGCCGTGGAAGGCGGGAAAGACATCGGACGTGAAGGCGTCCTTGTCCCATTCCGCGCCCAGCTCTCGCGTGGCGAGCGGCTCGCGGTTCGGCTCGACCAGCTCGAGGAACGGCTCGCCCGGATAATTGAGATAGACCGGAATCGGCTCGATCGAAGCCTGCCAGCCCCAGGATTCGAGGCGCTGTTGTACATACTCGGCGGTGGCTCGGTCGGCCGGCGTCCCCGCGACGTGCGGTTCCTCGGTCAAGATACGGAGCGCCTTGCGCATCGAGTCGGGCCGGATCATCGCCCCGACCTGGGCTTCGCGGGCGAGCTGGGCTTCGACGTCAGCGGCGCGGAAGCCCAGGACCGTCGGCGCGTCCGCGGCGTGGGCCGATCGAAGGGCGAGCGACAAAGCGAGCAATGCGGGGGCGAGAGCAGCAAGGAACGCTGGCGATGTTCGCAGGATCGTCCTCATCAGTTTCGCCTCCGGGCACTGACCCCTTCTGCCCAACGCGCTGCCACTGAGCGGCCAGCGAAGCCTGTCCGCCCCAGCCGCATGTTAGGCGCTCCACCGATGCTTGGCGATGAGTTCGCGCACAGCAGGTACGAAATCCACTGGGACCTCCATCGCGGTGTGCGTGGTGGCCTCGAAGGCGGCCTCGTCTTCGGCGACTGCGCCTCGTCGCTCTGCGCCTCGTAATGTTCAAGGAGGCGCCGCACGCGGGCTTCGTCCCATCCAGGTGGGAACTGGCTTTGCTTTGTCATGGTTTCCTCCTCCGACTCGCAGGAGCGCTCGCTTGGCCTTGGGGCCTAGCTCGTACGCGGTGATCACGAACACGGAGTCCGGCTTAGGATCTGGGACGTAGGATGCGGGGCGCACACCAACCCGCCCGCCGCGGACCATACTTCAGGACGGTCCCGCCGTGGAACGGGGCGAAACACCGGGGCGGCGCGCGGGGCATTGAAGAGGGGCGCCGGACGAGTATACTTTGGTCCGCTTCCGAGCCAGGGATGCGCACCCAAGCGTGTCCAGGTCCCGCCTCTGCCCAAACGGCTCGAGGTTCATCATGGCCGACCACGCCGACTGTTCCGAGGCAAGCCACCACAGCTTGGGGGGCTGCCGCGCAGCGCCCGCGACCGGGGTAATCCTGGCGTTGCTGGTGTTGGTCCCTGGAAGCCTTGCGCGCGCGGCCGATGAGCCCACCTTCGCCCCCACGGCGGCCTGGACGGGACCGCCGGAGTCCACGCAGGGCGTAGCTCTGGGCGATGTCGATGGCGACGGCGACCTCGACCTGGTGCGAGGGAACTTGGACGAGGGAGCCACGCTCTACCTCAACACCGGATCGAGCTTCGCGGCGACACCCGTCTGGACGGGGCCGCAGGAGCCCACCGCCAGCGTGGCGCTGGGCGACGTCGACGGCGACGGCGATCTCGATCTGGTCCGCGGAAACTGGTACGACGGAGCCACGCTCTACCTCAACACCGGCGGCGCCTTCGCCCCGACGCCGGCCTGGACCGGGCCCGACGAGTTCATTTCCAGCGTGGCGCTGGGCGACGTGGACGGCGACGGCGACCTCGATCTGGTCCGCGGCGGCAGCCCGACCGCGCTTCACCTCAACATCGGCGGGACCTTCGCCGTTTCGGCCACCTGGACCGGGCCGGCCGAGACTGCCCATGCCGTGGCGCTGGGCGACGTGAACGGTGACGGCGACCTCGATCTGGTCGTCGGCGGCTACAATTCAGGAGCGGCGCTCTATCTCAACACCGGTGGCGGCTTCGCCAACACTCCCATCTGGAAGGGGCCACTCGAGACTACGGTCGGTCTGGCGCTGGGCGACGTGGACGGCGACGGCGACCTCGATCTGGTCCGGGGCAACGAAGGCCAAGGCAGCACCCTCTACCTCAACACCGGCGGCACGTACCCAGCATCACCCGCCTGGACCGGGCCCGCGGACCTCACCAATGACGTGGCGCTGGGCGACGTGGACGGCGACGGGGATCTCGATCTGGTCTCTGGCAACGACGGGCAGAGAGCGACACTCTACCTAGGCGTTGGGGGCGGCTTCGCCGCGTCGCCCACCTGGACGGGACCCGTGGAGTTCACCTCCGCCGTGGCCCTGGGCGACGTGGACGGCGACGGCAGCCTGGATCTGATCCGCGGCAACCGGGAGCAGGGAACGACCCTCTACCTCAACCGCGGCGGTAGATTTGCCGCTTCTCCCGCCTGGACCGGCCCCGTGGAAGGCACTCGCAGCGTGGTCCTGGGGGACATCGACGGCGACGGCGACCTCGATCTGGTCCGTGGCAACGACACGGAGGGGGCCACGCTCACCTTCAACACCGGCGGCACCTTCGCCGCGATCCCGGCCTGGACCGGGCCCCTCGAAACCACGTTCAGCGTGACGCTGGGCGACGTGGACGGAGACGGCGACCTCGATCTGGTGCGTGGCAACCACAACCAAGGGGCCACGCTTTATCTCAATACCGGCGCCGGCTTCGCCGCCGACCCCGCCTGGACCGGACCGCTGGAGCAGACCCGAAGCGTGGCCCTGGGCGACGTCGATGGGGACGGCGACCTCGACCTGGTGCGCGGCAACGACGACGAACGCGCCACGCTCTACCTCAATACCGGCGGCACCTTCGCCGACGACCCCGCCTGGATCGGACCGGTGGAGGAGACTCTGAGCGTCGCCCTGGGCGATGTGGACGGCGACGGCGACCTCGATCTGGTCCGCGGCAACTGGCACGAGGGAGCCACGCTCTACCTCAACACCGGCGGCAGCTTCGCAGCCAATCCCGCTTGGAGCGGGCCGGTCGAGGAGCACACCTACAGCGTGGCGCTGGGCGACGTCGACGGGGATGGTGACCTCGACCTGGTCCGCGGCAACTACTCGCGAGGCGCCACGCTCCACCTCAACACCGGCGCCACGTTCGCCGACGTGCCCGCCTGGACCGGACCCGTGGAGGAGACGAGGAACGTGGCCCTGGGCGACGTGGATGCCGACGGCGACCTCGATCTGGTACGCGGGAACGGCAGCCAAGGAGCCGCACTCTACCTGAACGCCGGCGGCACCCTCGCCCCCGCGCCCGCCTGGGCCGGCCCCGTGGAGAATACCTGGAGCGTGGCCCTGGGCGACGTCGACGGCGACGGCGACTTCGACCTGGTCCGCGGCAACGACGGCGAGGGAGCCACGCTGTACCGGAACGAGAGCCCGTGGATCAGCGGTCAGGGTCCGGCGCGCCACTTGCCCAACAACGCCGCCCACCTCCGTTGGGTGCGTGTCACGCCCGTCGATGCCGTGCGCTACCGGATCTCCTTCCAGGCGGTGGACGCGGAGGCCGACCCGCTTTGGCTGATCGGCGAGTACCAGCTCGACGGAGCTCGGGTCTGGTTTCCCATGGACCTGGAGGGCTCGGCCCTGCGCGTCGGTCCATTTGCCACCTCGCTCGAGGGCCTCCCGCACGAGGTCGACTGGGACGTCACCCGCCTTCCGTTCGACCGTCGCGGCATCGTGATCCGCTTGCGGGCCGTTTCCCCGCCGCACCGGGCCGGACTGATCCAGTTCATCCCGTCGTACCTCGTCAGGGTCGGCCGGGTGACACCGGCGAGACCGGCGCTGGCGACCTCACCGGCGATCCTTGGTTTCCCTACGCTCACCGTCGGCGATTCGGCCACTGCGACGCTGCACATCTCCAACCCGGGGAACCGCGATCTCATCGTCGACCGGATCGAGTCGCCGGACCCGGAGGTGCTCGTCCAGGCCGAGCTGCCGCTCGTGGTCCCGCCTGCTCAAACTTTGCCGGTGAGCGTCGTGCTGGCGCCAAGCCGGCCGTTCGCCTCGCTTGCCCCGCTGCGGGTCTCTGGCAACGACCCCGCGAATCCGGTGGTGGAAGTCCCGCTCGCCATGGACGTCCGACCCCTGGCGGTGACGACGGATCTGGTCGCGGCGTTGCCGGAGCTCCCGCTGGGAGAGGCTGCCAGCGTGGTGGTGACGCCGGCAGCCGCGGTCCACGTGGAGAGGGGATTCGTCTACTACCGGGGCCACGCGACGAGCACCTCGTTCCCGGACAGCGCGCCTTTGGTGTCGCGCGGCGCGAGCTTCATCGCGCTCGTCCCCGGTCAAGGGGTGACCGAAGCCGGCCTCGAGTACTACGTGCGGGTGGAGAACAGTGGGATTTTCACCACCGACCCTCCGGGAGGGCCCGGCTCGCCCTTCTTCTACCCGGTCGCGGCTCCGGGCGGAATCTCGACTGCCGCTCGGGCCGACCTGGGAGGCCGCTATGGGGCGGGGAGGGACATCCCGGTCGAGGTGTTGCTGCCACAGGGAGCGTCCTTTGTCGAAGGAAAGCTCTTCCACCGCGCCGGCGGCGGGGCCGCCTACGACAGCCTCGATCTCGCGCTCGCGGAGGTCACGCCGGGAGTCTTCGTCCCGGGCGCTGTGGTCCCCGGCTCGGCAGTCGGTCCGCGCGGCGTGGAGTACTGGGTTCGCGTTCAAACCCGGACCAGGCTGCTGACCGATCCCGCGCAGGGACCTGCAGAGCACCCACGTGCCGTGCGCACCGACGTGGCCAGCCTGGTGGAAGGCGAGAGCCACGCCGGGGCACGTTACCGCATGGTCTCGGTGCCGCTCGATCTGGAGCTCCCCCGGGACAACACGCTGGAAGCATTGCTCTCGGATCAGCCCGAGTTCGGGCCCTACGATGCGACGCGCTGGCGTTCCTTCCGGTACGACCCCGCAAGCGAAACCTACCTCGAGCTGTCGTCCGCGAACGCCGCGGGCGGCGCGCTGAGACCCCTGCCGGGGCGGGCGTTCTGGCTGATCGCCAAGAACTCGAACCGGATCGACACCGCGCCGGTTCCGGGACGCTCGACGCCCACCGACCGGCCCTACCGCGTCACGCTCGCGCCGGGCTGGAACCAGGTCGGCGACCCGTTCCTGTTCCCGGTCGCGTGGGCGGCCGTGAGCGCCGAGGGCCCGGCGGGCACTGTGACGCTCGAGCCACCGGTCGCTTGGAGCGAAGCGGAGGGAGCGTATCGAGACGAGGACGTCGCGACGCTGCTGCCGTTCGAGGGCTACTGGGTGTGGAACCCCACCACGGTGCCCGTGGACCTGGTGATCCCGCCCGACGCGATCGGGGCCGGCAGCATGGTCGAGGCGAGCGCGAGCAGGGCGACGGCGGCGGTCCACGGCAAGGCGAAGGCGCGCTCGGCGGACGCGAAAGCCGTGCCCTTAGAATCCACCGCCTGGCAACTGCAGATCACCGCGCAGTGTGAAGGGGCGCGCGACCGCCGGAACTTCATCGGTGTCGCCGCGGCCGCGCGCCCGGGCCCGGATGCGTTCGACCGGGCCGAGCCGCCCGTGGCGCCCGGGCCGGCGCTATCGCTCTACTTCCTGGCGGCCGACGGCGTGCGCCGCACCGGCGACTTCCGCCCTTCGATCGTCGATGCCAGCGATCCCGCGACCCGCGGCCATCGCTGGAGCTTCGACGTGGCCTGGAGCGGCGCGGATGGCCCTGCGCCCGAGGTACGCCTCGAGGTCGTGGGTCTCGATCAGGTGCCGCCCCAGCTCGAGGTGTGGCTGATCGACCGCACCCTCGAGCGCATGATCGACGTGCGGCAGCAGGGGCAATACACCTTCGTCGACGCGCGGCAGGGGTTCGTCTCGCGTCCGGCCGACGCGCGCTTCGAGCTGTTGGTGGGGAGCGCGGCGTTCGCCGAAGCGGTGCGCAACGAGATACCCGATCGCCCCCGCAGCACGCGACTGCTGCCGAGCTTCCCCAACCCGATCGCGTCGCGGGCGGTGATCCGGTTCGAGACCGCGCGCGCCGGGCGAGTGCAGCTCAAGCTCTACGACGTGGCGGGGCGGCCGGTGCGGACCCTCGTGGACGACGAGCGCGAACCCGGCCTGTACGAACTGGCCTGGGCGGGAGAAGGCGACCAGGCCGCGAGCCTGGCGCCCGGGGTCTACTGGCTACGCCTCGTCGCGCCGGATCGCACCGAGATGCGGAAGCTGGTCAAGATCCGATGATCGGGAAGCGGCCGGATCGCGGTCGTCCGTTCACCCCGACCCACGTCGGGTGAAGATGGTGTGGTCGTTAGCCACCGCGGGTCGACCGCGCCCCCCGCTACCGCTTGGCCGGCGGAGGCGGGGCGCCGGGAAGCGGCTCGGGGGTGGCCGGCCCGGAGGTGCTCCCGCGACCCGCCGCCAGCGCGATCACGCCCCCCACCACGCCGAGGGTTCCGGAGGCGACGGTCGCATACCACGCGGAGCCGTGCCGCCGCGCCAGCCGATAGGGTCGCTCGAGCGTCGAGTTGGGCGAGATCGTGACCTCTTCGGTGACGTTCTTGTAGCCCTTGGCGCGCACCACCACGAGGTGCGGCCCGATCGCGAGGTCCACGTCGCCGAACAAGCCGTCACCCGGAAGGGCGCGGAGGGTGTCGGCATCGAGCAGCACCACCGCCTCGCGTGGCTCGAGCTCCACCACCCGGAACGAGCCGAACAACTGGCTGCGCACTTCGGCGAAGAACGTGATCATCTCCGGCGGATACTCGGAGGCGGGTTCCGGCCGGGCGTGACGCAGCTCCTTGGTGCGGAGGCACTCGGCGATCAGCTTCCGCGCCTCCTGATAATTGAGGTTGGAAGCTTCGCGGCCCTGGGGTTTGGACCTGAGGTCGTTCCCCAGGAAGACGTAGGTCTTGATGAGCAGGAGATAGGCCTCGCGCAAGGTCTGCATCCGGCTGCGCGCCTTCTCGAGCACTCCCTTGAGGAGCTCGATCGCGTTGTCGTAGTCGCCGTTCTTGATGTACTCGCGCGCCTGCTCGAGCGCTGCCGGGGTCTCGCCGTTGCCGGGCGGCGCGCCGGGCCCAGCCGGCGCCTCGGCGGGCCGGGATCCCGCGGTCGTGTCGGGGGCCATGGTGCGGTCGGGGCCCCCGCCGGCGGGCGCGGTCGCATCGGGCGTGGGGCTCGCCGGATCGGCGCCCACCGGCAGCGGCACCGACTGGACCACGAAGACCAGGCACAGCAACCCGGCAACGAGCCGCGACCGAACGAGCTGGGTCATCATCGGGCCTCCCGGCGCGATAGCCCCGGCACGCGGGACCTAGCGCCCGCAGAGCATACCGGAAAGCCTCGGCAGGCCTCCACAGGGAACCGCGGCTTGTGGGCGGACCGTCGGGCGCCTCGGGGCCGGAGCGCACTACCCCGCGGCTGCTCCGCCAAGGCACCGATCGGGTGTTTTCGAGCGCAGCCTACCCGACCACCCCCGCCGCGCGAGTGTCCACGCAGCGCACGCGCTGCGCGTACAGCTCCGGATCGAGCTGGGCCAGTGCCTCGCAGCGCCGCCGGTGGCAGGTGACGAGCACGACCTGGTGCTGCCGCGCGAACTGCTCGATCAGCAGCCGCATGCCGTTTCGAGCGCGCTCGTCGTCGCTGGTCGCGAACACGTCGTCGAGCAGCAGCGGCAGGGCGCTCCGGCCACGGGACAGGAACTCGCTGATCGCGAGCCGCACCGCCAGATAGAGCTGGTCGCGTGCCCCCGAGGAGAGCTGCTGGTCCGCCTTGCCGCGCGCGATCGGCTGTCCACCCCACGCCTTCACCGAAAAGTCCAGGTCGTCCCCGAACCGGAGCTGCTCGATGCCGGTGCCGAACGAGCCCAGCAGCTCTCCCACCCGTTGGTTCAAGAACTCCGCCCAGCGCCGGTGGGTCTCGGTGGCGACCTTGTGGATGGTGTCACGTGCCAGCTCGACCGCGTGCTTGAACCGGCGCGCCTTGAGCAGCGCTTGCTCGATGTGCTCGAGTTGCTCGACCAAGTCCGGATGTTGCACGTGATAGCGGCGCCAGAGCTCCTCGACCCGCAGTCGCAGGTCCGAGCGGCGCTGTTGCAGGGTATCGAGGGCGGTGCGCAGCCGCCGGTCTTCGCTCTCGATCTCCAGCAACGTGCGGCGCGGCCGTTCGGCCGACCCCTCGAGCGAGGGCGGCAGACCCGCCAACTCGAGCTGGCTCTCCAGCTCGATCCGTTCTTCCGACGAAATCATCCGGCTCTCGGCCTGCGGGATCAGCTCGTCGGTCAGCGTCGCGTGCCGCGTCTTGGTCTTGACGCGTTCCGCCAGATCCCGCGCGTGCTCGGCCCACGAGCGCTCGGGGTCGTACGTCAGGCCGGCGGCCTGGAGGATCCGGATCGCCCGCTCCTTGAGCCCTGCCGCCGAGGCCTCCACGACGCGCTTCTCCTCGTCGATCCAAGCCCAGCTCTGGTCCTGCTCGCCGAGGCGCTGTCGCAGCGTCTCGAGGCGGCGAAGCGTGGCCGCCACGCGCTCCAGGTTGGCCGGCTCCGGTGCTTCTCCACCCAGTCGCTCGAGCAGGACGCGCGCCTGCTCGAGGGCCTCGCGCCGCCGCGCCTCGATGGATGTGAGCTGTTCCTGGGCGCGCAGCGCCGGAGCGCTCTCCTCGGAGAGTCGCGCGAACTCGTTCCACTCGCGCAAGAGCTCGACCGGGTCGCGGTACCCCATCTCTTTGGCCACCGATTCCAGCTTGACCTCGATGTCGGCCCGCTGGGTGCGGAGCTCGTTCAGCCGGTGTTGGGCCCCGCTCAGCATCCGCAGCGCCTCCTCGCGCTCCGCGGCACGCATCCGGGCGCCGAACTGCAGCACCAAACCGCCCGCCGCGAGCAGCGCCCCCCCGGCCACCCACAACGAGAGCGTCAGCGCCGGAAGGCCCTGCAGCAGGGCCGAGGCGGCGCCCGCCACCAGCCCCGCCAGCCCGAGCGCGATCAGGAACCAGCCGGGGGGACGCTGCCGGTTGCGATGGGCGTCGATGTCGCGCAGCGTCTCGCTGCTGCGGGTGCGCTGCTGCTCGAGGCCCGCGACCTCGGTCTGGTAGGCGAGCGCCAGCTCGGACTGGCTGCGCAGCACCTGCTGCTCGCCCGCCGCCAGGCGCCCGAGCCGATTGCCCAGCCACTGCAGCCGATCGGGCTCGTGACCTTCTCCGGCCAGCGCCTCGCGCAGCTGGTAGATCTCGTCCCTCAGGCGGGCATCCTCGGCGGCCACGCGCCTGAGTTCCGCGGCCAGCGACACGCACTGGTCGGCGTCGGCGCTCGAGCCCGAGGCGTAGGCGGCGAAGGAAGCGATTTCCTTCTCCAGCGCGCTCCGCCCGCGCCCGGTCTCATCGCGGCGTCTTGCCTCGAGCGCCTGCAGGCTGCGCTGCGCCTCCTCGTACCCCGCGACCGCCTTGCCGAAGTCGGCCTCGGCGGTGGCCGATAGCTGCGTGGCGGCGCTCAGCCGCTGCGCCTCGGCGCGGAGTCGTGTCAGCTCGGCCCGGTGTCGGGCGTCCTCTTCGAGCCGACGCCTGAGGTCCGCGGCCAGCGAGCCTCGGCGGTCGGCCTCCAGGACTGCCAGCAACTCGCGCGTCTTGGTTTCCTCCTCGGCAACCACCGCCAGCTCCTCGAGCGGCTGGGCGATCTTCGTCCGGTCGTGTTCCAACGTCTTCAAGTCGGTTTCCAGGGCGGCGCGCTTGAGCTCGAGACGCTGGATCGCGGTGTCGATGGTTCCCGACATCTCGAGCTCGGCGCAGGTGTACTTGCGCAACGCTCCCTCGAGCACGCGCAGCGCCTCGCTGGCGTTGGTGTCGCCGACGTGGGAATCGGCGGCGCTCTCGAGTCGGGCGCGCAGCGTCGAGACGCGGCGCTCCTTGTCGTCCGACGGCAGCACCTGGACGAGATCGCCCTGCTGCACCAGGGCGCACTTCTCGAATTCCTCGACGTCGAGTCCTAGCAGTTTCCGCCCCAGCGAAAACTCTTCCTTGCCGACCCGGAAATCGGCGGTCAGATCCCGCCCCCGGGCGTCGCGGACCTCGGCCGTGCCGGCGTCGAAATCGCGCTTCACGGTGAAGCGCTCGTCTTGGGCCTCCAGCTCGAGCTCGACCCGGTACGGACCCCCGCCCCACGGGCGCCAGCGCTCGAGCGGGGTCAAGACTCGGTGGCTGCGGCGGTCGGAATCGAGCCCGTAGAGCGCGGCCACCACGGCGGCCAACAGGGTGGACTTGCCGCGCTCGTTCTCGTCCAGCACCAGGGTCAATCGCTCTGGATCGAACGCGATCTCCCCGCGCAGCGCCCCGAAGCCGTCCACCAGCAGGCGATGGAGCTTCATGGCTCGCTCCGCGACTCGGTCTCGGCCAACTCCTCGTAGGCGGGCACCACCTCGCGCAGGCGGAAGGCATCGAGACCGTAATAGAGGGCGCTCTCGATCATCGATCGCTGAAGGGGGTCCGACTCCAGTTCGATCCGCTCGAGCAGGCTGCGCGCGAATTTCTCTTCGGTGGTGTCGGATGCCGTGGCCCGATAGGCCTCGAGGTCGTAATCGGGGCGCAGCCCGCGCAGATCGACCCGGACGTGGAACGCCCGCGCGGCCAGCTCGGGTCCGGGGGCCGCGTAGCGCACCCCCTTCGGGAGCCGCCCCGTCAGCCTCATCGTCACCAGGTCCTCTTCGGAGACGCCGGCGTCGTCGAGCGTCCTCTGCAACCGCAGATCCACCGCCTCGGCGCTGGTCGAGCGCGTGACGTCGACGGCCAGATCGAAGATGCGCCGGCGATCCAGGGGAACGAACTCGGTCTCCACGAACGGCAGCCGCCTCCCGTACTCGACCCGCACCTCGAGCCCGCCGTGCGCGCCCACTTCGGTGACGTCGAGGGCTGCGGCCGACCCGGCATAGGCGAGCCGCACGCCGGCCGATGCCCCCTCGGCGGCGCCGATCGATGAGACCGTGTGGTAGTGGCCGGCGGCGAGGTAGGCGAACGGAGCCTCCAGCGCCTCGGCATCGGAAAACGGCGCCGTGATCTTTTGCCCCGGCGGACATCTGCCCTCGCGCGAGCCATGGAAGACCGCGATCTCGACGTGCGTCCCGTCCGAGGGCGGCAGGGTTGGGATCAGGGCGGGTTGGAGCGGGCGCTCGAGTGTGGCCACGCCGGAGATCGAGCAGCGGCCCCAAACGCGCACGCCCGCCGGTGCCGGAAGGGTTCGGGCCCTCCATTCGGGGCTCTCGAACACGTGGACGTGATCCGGCCACTGCAGCCCACGAGCTTTGAGCAGCCGGGCGTTCCAGTATTGGCTCGAGGCCGAGTACGGGTCGTGGTTACCGGGGGCGATGAACACCGGTGGACAGCCGGTCACCCGGAACGCGCCGCCCACCACCGAAGCGAGGAGGTCGGCGTCCACGCCCTCCTGGTCGAACAGGTCGCCGGGGACGAGCAACGCGTGCACGTCGCGCTCGATGGCTTCGGCAACCGCCCGCTCCAGGACCCGGAGCAGGTCGCGCCGCCGCTGCTGGCGACGCTCGGTCGGCAGCCACCCGAACGGGCGGCCGAGATGGAGATCCGAAACCTGCAGGAACCGCGCGAGAGCCATGCCTCCGCGACGTCCTCCATGATCTGCGGTGCATGCGGCGCCGTCCGGATGGCCCGGACGGGGCGCGAGGACCGCACGATAACGGAAACGGAGAGGCAAGGCAACGCGTTGAACCGGATCCTGTTTGCCCATACCCTGGCGGCTGGTGAGCCAAGCCGCGGCAGTGCCCCCGAGCAGACATCCGACATCAGGGCCGTCGTGGCCGGCGCGCCCGACGTGGATGTTCGCCGTGGTCCTGCTGGTGTTCCTGGCCGCGGCTCTCGGCGCGCGCTGGCTGAAGCCGCCGCGCCCGCAAGGCCTGCCCGACGATGCCGCGGTGCGGGCGGCGCAAGCGCTGCTGAGGGATGTCCTGCCGGTAACGAGCGGGCCCCTGCGCTTCCGCTGCGAGCTGGTCGGCGCCGGGGCCGAAGAGCCCCCCGGAGCCTCGTTCCGGCGCGAGCTCGGCGCGGGAGAGGCGGCGCGCGTGGCAGCCGCGGAGCAGTGGCTCCTCACCGCTCGCCAAAGGCACCGGCGTGATGTTCGCCTCGAGTGCGCGATCGCCCACCTCGATCTCACCGCGCAGCGGTATGAGCGCGCCGAGCGCCGCTACCGGGAGGCCCTGGACCGCGCGCCGCGCTACGGCGAGGCGCGGCTCGGGCTCGGCGTGACGCTGGCGCTCGCGGCCGCGACCGGCGGCGACCGGTCACGGGCGCGGCGGCTGCGGCTCCAGGCGATCGCCCAGCTGGCGGCGGTCGAGCCGGACGATCCGAGCTACCTGCCGGCGCTCTACGATCGGGCGTTGCTGCTCGGGCAGGTCGGGCGCCGCGAGGAGGCGCTTCGCTGGGCGCGCCGGTACTTGGAGCGGGAGCCCGCCGGGAGATGGGCCGAGGCGCTGGCGCGGGAGCTGGGGCTCGGCAAGGCGGGGCCCGCGTAGCCGGTTCTCCGCGCAGAACCTCCGCGCAGATCTACCGGCGTAGCTGTTCCTGGGCGAGCTCCCCTCCCGGCAGCCTGCGCTTCAGCTGGGCCATCAACCAGGCGATGTCGGGATCTCCTTGTCCAGCCGGACCCGCGAGCGCCAGGTACCGCTCGAGCGAAGCGGCCGCAGGCTCGTTGCGGCCTCCCAGCGCCTGCACCACGCCCCAGCGACGCCACGATCCGGGTTGCTCGGGGGCCAGTACGCGGGCCGCGTACGTCTCGATGACCTCCTCACCCGTGGGCGGGGTCCCGAGCCGGCGCCGGGACAGCGAGAGATCCGCGACCAGTCCGTGCACCCCGGCATCGAGCCCATACCGCAGCACCGCGGTCCGCATGAGCGCTGCGGCCGCCGTCGTGTCCCGCGCCGCCACGAGCTCGAGCGCCCGGGCGATCTCCGCAGCGGCACCGCCGACCGGGGCCACCCCCGCATGCTCGAGCGAAGCTCGGGCCCCTTGGGTATCTGCCAGGGCCCATTGCGTCCAGGCCCGCCAGTAATGGAGCGCCGGCACGCCCGGCCGCCGCTCGACCATCAGCGTCAGCATGTCCCGCGCGGGCTCGGGGGTGTCGCCCAGGATCAGGCTGAGGGCGAGTCGGTTGAGCCAATCGAGGCCGGTGAGCTCGTGCAGCGTGTCGTTCCAAGCCGCGAAGAAGTAGACCGGACCCCGTCGCGCCTTGCTCAGATCGAAGCGGCTGAGGAAGTACGAGTGCAGGCTGCTGTCCTGATAGGCCCAGCGCATCAGCGGACCATCGGCCGACTGGAAGGCCACCTGGGCCGGGATCCCGGCGAAGAACAGCGTGGCGTTTCGAGGCAGGTTGGGCCGCAGGCGCTTGAGCTCGGCGAGATAGTACCCAGCCTTGCGCATGGCGCGCTCGAGGTAGAAGCGATTGACGTGGGACTGCACCGTCCAGGCGCCGCGCCCGGTGGCGAACTCCGTCATGCGGCGGGCGTTCTCCGAGCCCCAGCCCAGGATCCCCA